>JBIQIB010000265.1:0-1635 GCA_044508265.1 Acidobacteriota bacterium | reverse complement strand
GAGACTCCGCGGAGCCCTCCGCGATCTCAGTGCAGGTGCGGAGCCTCCTGCGTCACAGGCGCCGCCACCGCGTGCGCGGAGTGAGCGTGAGCGGATGGCATCCGTACGCCGCGGACGATGAGCAGCACCCCGACGATCGCAAGCACCGCTGGCGCCGCGCGCCGCACGCGCACGGGCACACGTGAGGTGATGGCACCCGACGCCAGTCCGAGGAACACCAGCACCGGCGCGGTGCCAAGGCCGAACGCGAGCATGAAGCCGACAGCGTTCGAGAGGCTGCCGAGGCCTGCCGCGGCCGTGAGCGCCGCGTACACGAGCCCGCACGGCAGCAGCCCGTTGAGCGCGCCGAGCGCGAACGGCCCCTGCACGCCGCGACGCCGCAACGCCGCCGCGATGGCCGAGACGGCGCGCGTGATGCCTGCCGCCAGTGCCTGCGCGACGCGCGCGTGTGACACCCACGGCAGCGCGGCTGCCGCCTGCAGCAGCAGCGCCACGCCCGCGAGCACCGCCAGCGCGCGCCCGAAACCCGCGCGGGCGACGGTCGCCCCGCCCAGGCCGGCAAGCGATCCCAGCACGCCGTACACGAGCACGCGGCCGCCGTGGTACAGGAGCGTGCGCCCCAGCCACGCGGCACCACTCGACAAAGCGCCCGAGGCGGGACGACGCGCGCCGGCGAGCATCACGAGCGGCCCGCACATCGCCGCGCAATGCGCACTGCCCGCCACCCCCAGCGCCAGCCCCGCCAGCATCGTCATCATGGCGTGACGAGATCGCGCTCGACGTAGTACGCGACGCCGTGCGACGTCCACTGGAGCTGGAGGCGCCAGGCACCGGACGCAAGCCCGTCGAGCGAGATCACCTGCCGGCCCGCCGCGTCTGGCGACAGGGTGACCGTGCGGTCGAGCGCCGCGCTCGACGGCCTGTAGAACGTCGCCGTCCCATCCACCCCTTCGGCGATAGCGGCCGGCCACGCGATGTATACGGCACGCGCATCGGGTCGCACGTCCACGACGAACGAGGCGCCGAGCGCGTCCGCGTTGGCTGTCGCAGCCATGCGGGCGTCGTGCCCGAGCGCCTGCGCGTAGTACTCGGGGCTGACGAGATCGACCTGCCGGCTCATGGCGAAGGCCACGAAGCCGACGGTGGCGAGGGCGAAGGCGGTATAGGCAAGGGCGATCCCCGTGCCCCAGTGCAGGCGGGCAATCATGGCGTGGTCCGTTGGATGGCGAGGAACGACGTGTCGACGGTCGCGATCAGCTGGCCGCCCGACCGCACGTCCACGCGGACGGGTGTACTGGTGCCGGCCACCTGCGCCGCCGGCAGACGCACCAGGAACCGGCCGTTGATGCTGCCGTATGGCGGCACCTCGGTGATCTGGCCGAGCGGCGTGAGCGTGGCGCCCGCCGGGTGCGTGACGCTGTAGGTCAGCATGTGCTGACGCGACGACCTGTTGATCACCTGCACGTCGTAGAAGTTGCCGACGTCGCCGTGGTCGAGCGTGGCCTGCAGCGTGCCCGGCTGACGCAGCACCAGCACGCCGAGATCCGGCCGGCGCGCGATGAGCGTCGTTGCCGTGGCGAGCAGCATGAGCCAGACGATGCCGTAGGCCTTCACACGCGGCGTGAGCCAGCTGGT
>JBIQIB010000125.1:9489-11645 GCA_044508265.1 Acidobacteriota bacterium | reverse complement strand
CACGCCACGCGGCACAGCTGCCCTGAAAGGTAGGGTGAATCATGAGTCGCGCGTTCGGCTGTCTGATCGTCTGTTCCCTTCTGCTCGCCGTCGGTGCGTCGAAAGGTGAGGCCGCGCTCGAGTGCTTCGCCACGTTTTCTGGCGGAAGCGGCGCGAGCTACTTCAAGGTCTGCGTCTCCGACAGGGGCAACGTCGTGAGCTTCGAAACTCCCGCGGGGTACGAGCAGGCCATCAGCGGTGACGGGTACGTCGTCTGCAGCGCGGGGCTGAAGGACGTGACCGTCCACGGATGGGACGCCGGGGGCTACGGCCAGGCCGGCTTCGGGCCGCCGCTCATCGAGCAGCCCAACGGCGCGAACACGCTGCCGCTCACCATCAGGCGCACCACGCTCGATGGTGTGTTCGAGGTGGTTCAGACATATCGCTTCGACGCGCTCGAGAAGGACTTCACCGTGGACATGCAGGTGAGCAACCTGACGCGCGATCCACGCCTGCGCGTGAGACTCGCGCGATTCCTCCGGATGTCACCGAACCAGTCGGTCGAGACCGGGGGCGGGCATGGCGAGAACAACGCGACGAGGACCGCCGACTCGGTTCTGCTGTGGGACGACAGCAACGACAGCGGACCGGTGGGGCCCACCTACGGCGTCAGCATGACGGCGCGCTCGTTCGCTGTGCGTCACTCTGCGGTCATCGAGGACCACGACGACTGGAACCCCGAGGACTCGGACGGCCCGCAGCGCGCCGAGGGCTGCTCGCCGATATCCGTGACGACGCCGAAGCTGCGGTTGCGCGACCTCCAGGGCCGCGTGACGTACGACTTCGGCACGGTGGGACGGTTCGAGACGCGCCGGGTGTCGTTCCTGTACCGCCACTTCTGAGGCGGCGCTACGACCTGGCCCACGCTACGGGGCGGCGTCGGCTTCGTCGCGGAAGCGGCGCCACTCCGAAACGACCTCGTCGGCGAGCGAGCGCGCCAGCGTGCGCGCACGCTCTTCCGTCAGCTCGAACGCGCGCAATTGCGTGAACCGTTCGTAGCCCCGCAGCGCTTCCGGCGTCGTCGTCCAGAAGTGACCGGCCAGCTGCGTACCCGCGTCGGCCGCGAGGGCGTCGAGGTCCGCCTGATCCCGGATGTCCGGCAGCGTCAGCTCGCGATAGCCGCGTTCCCACGACTGAATCCAGATCTCCGGCAGTTCATCGCCATCCGGGTTCGGAAGGACGCCGAACACCTTCGGCAGCGGGTGGGCGAGCAGCGACGTCAGCAGGAAGACGTTCAGCGATCCGCCGGCGGGCCGCCATACGCAGCCGCGGAACTCGGGCAGCCCGTGCGTGCGCGCCTCCAGGATCACGTCGTCCAGCGGATCGTCACTGGCGCCGGCAATCCTGATGAGCATCCGCCGATCCAGCGCGCTGCCGAGACCGAACTCGACGGCACCGAGCCGGACGATCTCGTAGAAGCTCTCCGGACGCTCGGGCGCCGTTTCGCGCATCAGCGCAACGAAATACACCCACGTGCTGCGGACCTTCGCCTCCTCGGCGGGCCCGAGCGGCTGCATCACGCCGTCTGCCCACTTCAGCCACGCCTCAGGATCGGGCCCCAGCCTGGCGCGCAGCCGCTCCACGAGCGCCGGCTCCGTGCGCACAACCGGATGGTCGAGCGCGGCGCGATATGCACTGAAGTAGGCGGTCACGGCCTGCTCGGGATCGCACGGGCCGCCCATCTCGCGGCAGGCGAGATGGAGCGAGGCAGCGTACCGCACCAGGTCGACGATGGCCGGGCCGAAACCGGCGTTGTCGAAATCGGCCAGGCCGAAGTCGTCGTCGGTCACGACGAACTGTTCGAGGTGGGCGTCGCCATGGACGGCCCGCGACGGCAGGCGCCAGCGGAGGTCGCGGAACGCGTCGCAGGTGCGGTGCTTGAACGGCTCCGCCAGGACGCGGAAGTAGTTGAAGGCGTCGGCGCCGATCCTGTCGACCAGCGCGTCGGACGCCCCACTCGCGCGAAGCTTCGCCTTCGACAGGCGGAAGCTGAACATCTCGGGACCGGGCCTGTCGGACGGAAGCAGGGGGCCCGGGACGGGTGGCGGCGCGGCCCTGTGGCACGCGGACGTGCACGTCAGTGCGATCAAGAGGCTGCCGAGGAGTGCTCGCGATGC
>JBIQIB010000125.1:7981-9389 GCA_044508265.1 Acidobacteriota bacterium | reverse complement strand
GCCGACAAGCCGACAAGCCGACGTACCATCTGGGCGACATGACCGCTCCAGCCACACCACCGCTCCTGTCCTCCCACGGCACGCTCGGCGTCGTCGGGACGGGCGTCATGGGCCAGACGATCCTCCGGGGACTGTTCGACGCCGGTGCGCTGCCGCGGACGCGCGCCTGGGGAGCCGCACGGTCGGCTCGCACGTGCGACGCGGCCGGCGCCGCCCTCGGCATTCCCGTCACGACGGACATGGCGGCGCACGCCGCGACGGCCGACGTCATCGTGCTCTGCGTGAAGCCGGCACAGGCGGCGCCCGTCGTCACTGCGCTGCGAGACGCCGGCCTGCGGCAGGACACCCTGCTCGTCTCGATCCTCGCCGGAACGAGCCTGGCCCAGCTCGAGTCGCTGACCGGCCCCGGCCAGCCCTGGGTGCGTGCGATGCCGAACACGCCGTGCATCAGGCGGGAAGGCATGACGGCGATCTGCCCGGGGTCGAGTGCCACTGACGAGCACCTCGCCCTCGTGCGTCGCGTGTTCGAATGCGTCGGCCGCGTGGTGCACACCGATGAGGCGCACTTCAACGCCATCACGGCGCTGAGCGGCAGCGGACCGGCCTACTTCTACCTGATCATGGAGGCGATGGCCGACGCCGGCGTCCGCGTCGGTCTTCCCCGCGAGCTCGCCCTCACGCTCGTGACGCAGACGGCCCTCGGCGCCGCGCGCATGGTGCAGGACGGCGGCCGTCACCCGGCGGCGCTTCGCGACGATGTCACCACGCCGGCAGGGTGCACGATCGGCGGCCTGCTGATGATGGAGGACGGCAAGATCCGCTCGGTCATCGCGCGCGCCATCGAGGAGGCCACGCGCATCGCTGCGGGCCTGGGCACCGCCAGGGGCGGTTCGACGTCACGCACCACGTGACGGACACGCCAGCCTCACCTCACCGGTTGCGCAGCATCCCGTCAGGAGACGGGGTCTGCGTGACTTCCCAGCGGTTGCCGTCCGGATCGGTAAGAAGAAAGCTTCGTTCGCCCCACGGGTGATCCTTCGGCGGACCGCTCACGCTGCAGCCTTCGAGCTGCGTCACCACCGCGTGCGCCTCGTCTACGTCCCTGACGGTAATCCCGATCGACGCCGTGTCGCGGGACGACGACGTGGAGAACGTACGTGCCGTTGGCCCCACCGGCTCGAAGAACGCGATGCGAAACCCCGAGGGCAGCACGAACTCCGCGAATATGTCGTTGGCAAAGTGCGGCTCCATCGCGAACGCGCTGCCGAAGAACGCGGTGATGCGGGGGACGTCGGAGGACGCCAGGACCAGGTGGGAGCAGGCAAGCAGCATCACACGCCATGGTATCGGGAGGCGGGGCAGACGTCTCGCGGAGGCCGCCGAAGGCACCGCTAGCCAGCGCCGCCCT
>JBIQIB010000125.1:6591-7881 GCA_044508265.1 Acidobacteriota bacterium | reverse complement strand
CCTGCTGGACTTCGGCACCGCCAGCAAGGTCGGCGACGAGATCCACATCGAGCAGACCTTCGGCGTGTCCGGCGGCACGCCCGCGATGATGCGTATCCGCTACTTCGACATCCGCCCCGACAGTTTCTCCTGGACCGCCGACCGATCCGACGATGCCGGCCGTACCTGGGAGCGGGCGTTCCAGACGATCAAGGCGCGCCGCATCGGCCCCGCACGCTCGATGGAGGCGCTCGCTCCGGCGAGGACGACCGTCAGGTGAAGGTCGCCTCGATGGCCAGCGCCGCGTTGGTCATGGCGATGGATTCACCGGCGTCCTGTACGGTGCCCGTCAGCGCGCGGATCGCGTCGATGGTTTCCGGGATGACGATGGCCTGGTTGTCCACCATGTAGGCGTAGAACAGCTCGTCCCCGCGCACCTCGAGCATGTCGGCCCAGAGCGCGACCTCGTACAGGTTCGCGTGCGGCCGGCCGATGTCGGCCATCAGCTCCTTCACGGAGTTGAGCGCGACGAGGCCGTCGCCGATCCCGATGAGAGCGATGCGGGTGGAACTGCGGAACGCGTCCAGGACCTCGTCCCTGTCGGCGGCCCGCGTCAGCTGCACCGACCAGTAGTGCAGGTGCGCGAGCGTCTGCGGCACCTTGACGGCCATCGTCACGACGTCGAGCTCGGGGTCGACGGACTGCGCATCGGGCCCCTGGTGACTCGGGATGTGGGGCTCCGGCACCAGCGTGTTCATGATCCCGCCGTCGTGGCTCTCCCACGGGTCGGTCGCGCGCCGCAGCAGCGTCCCTCGGGCCCGGCGGAGCAGGCCGGCACGCTTGAGCGTCGTGAGCGTCCGCACGACGGAGGTGGTGTTGCATGAGACGACGCGCGTGGACTGCCGTCCGATGGCGCTCGCGTAGTTCGCCTCGGCGACGAACGAGTGGCCCGTCACCTCGTGCGCCTCGCCGCCCTGCACGATGAACTTCACGCCACGCTGCCGATACAGCTCGACGTTCTTCGCGGCGATTCGCTTGGGCGTGCAATCGACGACCACGTCTACCTGGCCGAGCAGGTCGTCCAGGTCACCAGCGACCGTCAGGCCTGCCTGCTGCATGCCTTCGGACGCGGCAGGCGTCGCCGCAAACAGGCGCAGCTCGTTGCGGATGACCGTTGCCGCCCGCCAGTCGTGGAAGACGTCGGCGATGCCGGCCACCGACATGTCGGGCTGTCTGCCGACGGCGGCGGCGACCCGCTTGCCGATGACGCCGTAGCCGACGACGCCGACGCGGATGTGAGTGGTGGACATG
>JBIQIB010000125.1:4708-6491 GCA_044508265.1 Acidobacteriota bacterium | reverse complement strand
CGGCACGGCAGCGGCTCAGCTTGCCGGGTCATCGGCGGCCAGGAACGGCTGGCCCACGCGGATCGGACGATGGAGGGCGTGCGGCGGTTCCGGTGGTGTTTACAGCCGAGCTGCGGGGACTCACGCGGAGGGCGAGGAGGCGAGGAGGCTGGCTCACGCGGAGGCACGGAGGGCGCGGAGGAAGGCCAGGCGGCCGCGCGAGAACCGATCAGCCGGCAAGCCGAAACGCCGACGAACTGACCTCCCGACCCGCCGGCAAGCCGACAAGCCGACAAGCCGACCAGCCGACAAGCTGACCAGCCGACTTGCCGACTTGCCGACTTGCCGACTTGCCGACTTGCCGATCTACTTCCGGATCACCAGATGCATCGCCGTCTCGCTGGGGACGCACTCCTCCACGCGATAGCCCAGCGCCGCGAGGTCGATGTCCGCGAACAGGGGCTCGCCTCGCCCGAGCAGCACCGGCGAGATCGCGAGGTGCAACTCGTCGATGCGCCGCGCCAGCAGGTACTGGCGGATCGTGGAGACGCCGCCGCCGATCCGGATGTCCCTGCCGGCGGCAGCCTTCCGCGCCTGCTCGAGCGCGGCCTCGGGGCCGTTCGTGACGAAATGGAAGACGGTGCCGCCCTTCATTTCGAGTGGCGGGCGCGCATGGTGGGTGAGCACGTACACCGGTACGTGATACGGCGGCTCGGAACCCCACCAGCCCTTCCACTCGTCGTCGGGCCAGGGGCCGCGAATCGGTCCGAACATGTTGCGCCCCATGATCCAGGCGCCGAGGTTCTCGAGCGAGCGTGCCGCGAAGTCGTCATCGGGCCCGGTGGTGCCGCCTTCTCGCCGCTGGATGTGCTGCTGGAACGTGCGCGTCGGGATGAACCAGTCGTGCAGCCGTTCCCCGCCGCGGCCCAGCGGCTGCTCACGGCTCTGATCCGGGCCGGCACCGAAGCCATCGGCCGATACGCTGAAGGCATTGACGCGCACTCTTGACATGATCACCTCTGTCGCACGGCACGCCGGTTCGGCCTGCCTGGTCTCGGCCGGACGCGATTCGTTCCGGAACAGTATCGCGTGCGGGCCGCCCGTCACGGGCGACATCATCATGAGACGCCGTGCGATGCACCTGGCCGGCGGGATGCCTCAGTGCTGACGTACGTCAACGACGACGTAGCGCGTGATGAAGTGACCAGCCGACGTGCCGACAAGCCGACCTGCCGACCAGCCGATCCGCTGACCTCACCGTGCGGAGTGAGCAACGGCCGCGCCGTTGACCAGCTCGAGCACCTGCTCGAACCGCCCGTCACGCTCGGCCCACCGCAGCGGCCGCACGCGTTCGACGAGGATCTCGTCGGGCGTCGGGTGCTGACGGAACAGCGCGATGACCTCGTCGATGAACTGGTCGAGCGGCATGTAGCCCTCGCGCGTGGACTGCCCCGGCGTGAGCTCCGTCTGCACGGCCGGCGGGACGAGCTCGATGACCTTCACGCGACCGCTCAGCTGCTCGCGCAGCGACACCGTGTACGAGTGGATGGCGGCCTTCGTGGCGCTGTAGACCGCAGCGTCGGCGCGGGGCACGAACGCGAGGCCCGACGAGACGTTGACGATCACGGGCCGTGGCCTCGTCTTGAGGTGGTCGATGAGGGCGTTGGTCAGCCGGATGGGGCCGAGCAGGTTCGTCGTGACCAGCGCCTCGGCGTCGCGCAGGTCGCGCGCCGCGCTCAGGTCCTCATACCGCATGATGCCCGCGTTGTTGATCAGGACGTTGAGGTCCGGGTGCTCGACGGCG
>JBIQIB010000125.1:0-4608 GCA_044508265.1 Acidobacteriota bacterium | reverse complement strand
GCTCGACGGCGTGCATGCGGCTTCGTCCCGCGATGGTCTCTTCAAGGGACCCGAGGCGACGTCCCGTCACAATGACCGAGTTGCCGAGATCGTTGAAACGTCGGGCGAGCTCGCGGCCGATGCCCGAGCTTCCGCCGGTGATGAGGATGGTGTTGCCTGTCGACTGCATGGTTGGCTGCTCCGTTCGAACGTCAGTGTCGGAAGCGCTCACGGCCTGGTGACCGAAACCAGTGGAGGCCGCCGCGAGCACGACGGCTGCGACGAGTGGCGCCGCACGGCTCGTCATGGGGTTCGTGCGCCGGGAAGTGCCCATGCCCCGGAGCGTACCGGTCACACGCACCGTTGGGAAGAAGGCACCTCAAAGTGCCATACTTACCGGCTGGAAAGTGTAGGCACTATGGCCGAAATACGCCGATATCGAGCTCGCAGGTCTGACGACCGGAGCGCGCCCGTCGCCATCGACGCCGCGAAGCATGCCGCGGTGCAGAAGGCCCTCTCGCACGCCGAGCACCTCGATCCGCGCGTGGAGGCGCTGGTCAACGAGGTGATCGGCCGCGTCGCCGACAAGTGGACGATGATCATCCTGGACGTGCTCGCAGAGCATGGCGAGCTGAGGTTCACGCAGCTCTCGAAGCTCGTGACCGGCGTCAGCCAGAAGATGCTGACGCAGACGCTGCGCGCGATGGAGCGCGACGGGCTCGTCATCAGGACCGTCCATCCCGTCGTCCCGCCACGCGTGGAGTACCGCCTGACGGATCTCGGGCTCAGCCTGGGCGAGGCGTTCTGCGGCGTGTGGATCTGGGCGGAGGAGAACCTGGAGGCCATCGAACGTGCCCGCTCGGCGTTCGACGGGCGCGCCGCGCCATCCTGAATGTCCTGCGCGTCGGACTCGCTGTCCGGGCGCAGCAGGTCACAAGCGCTTGCGCATGACCGTGGCCGACGCCGGACATGCCGACTGGAACTCGACCGACTCCCGCACTGACCCGGGTACGTCATCGCGCGCGATCCGTTCGAACCCGAATCGCGGGAAGAAACCTTCGGCCGTTGTCGTCAGGAGAAAGACGTCCGGCACGCCGCTGGCGCGCGCGAGGGCAAGCGCGCCTTCAGTGAGCCGCCCGCCCAGCCCCTCGCCGCGTGCGCTCGCGTCGACGACCACGGACCGGAGGAGGGCGCCGTCGGCATAGACCTCGAGGCCGGCCGCGCCGACCACCTGGCCGCTTCGGCGGGCCACGACGAGCGTGTCTCCCAGGGCTTCCGCTCCAGCCAGCGGCAGATCATGGCGCTCCAGCAGTGACAGCACTGGAGCCATGTCGTCGGGCCGCGCACGTTCGATGATCGTGGACATTTCTCGAGCCAGCACAGCCGCACCTGCCGCGGCGGATCGATGATACAAGCGGACGTCTGCGTCCTTCCCGGAAGTGCTCCGTCTGTATGGGCAGGTTGTTCCATGGAGACATCAATGCAGACATCGACAGCAGAGCAGGTTCGGGCGATGGTCCGCGAAGCGTACGGCGCGATCGCCGCCGGGCAGCAGCGGACAGGCGGCGCAGGGAGCGTAAGCCTCGGCTGCGGGAACCCGCATGCCATTGCTTCGCTGCGGGCCGGACAGCGGGTGCTGGATCTCGGCAGCGGCGGCGGGTTCGACGCCTTCCTCGCTGCAAGACAGGTCGGTCCTGGCGGCCGCGTCATCGGCGTGGACATGACCCCCGCGATGATTGCGCTCGCGCGTGCCAACGCCGCGAAGGCCGGACTGGAGAATGTCGAGTTCCGGCTTGGCGACGTCGAACGCCTGCCGGTCTATGACGAGTCGGTGGACGTCGTGATGTCCAACTGCGTCGTCAATCTGGTGCCCGACAAGCCGGCGGTGTTCCGCGAAGCGCATCGCGTGCTCGTCCCCGGTGGCCGTCTCGCAATCGCCGACATGGTTGCCGTGGGCCCACTTCCGGCCGACATCGCGCATGACCCCGCGGCGTATACAGGCTGCATCGCGGGGGCCGCGGCGGTGGCGGACCTGGAGCGCATGATTGCCGAGGCCGGTTTCCACGATGTGCGTGTCACCATCCAGGTGAACAGCGCAGCACCGGACGCCGGTTGTTGTCACGGCGCGGGAGCGGAACAGGCCGTCGTCCCGGCCCTGATCGAAGCCGCCAGGCCGGCGTGACCCTATAGTGAACGCGATGACGATCTCCGAGCCATCCTGGCAGGACTTGCGAGCCAGCCTCCGGGCGTTCGTCGGCCGGCGGGTTCGGAATCCTGCGGACGTTGACGATCTGGTGCAGCGCGTCCTGCTGCAGATCGTCAGGAAGCTGGATACGCTGCGCGACGCCGATCGTCTCCATGCGTGGGTCTACCGCGCCGCCCGCAATGTCGTCGTGGACCACTACCGATCGGTGGGCAGCCGGCGCGAACGGACTGCCGGCGATGCCGCAGACCTGGACGCCGCCGATGCATCCACCGCTCGGCATCTGCCGGAGGATGCCGACAGTGCGGCGCTACGGGAGCTTGCCGCCTGCATGGCGCCGATGCTCGCGCGCTTGTCGCCGGCCGCCCAGGAGGCCATCCGCCTGGTCGACATCGAGGGCGCGACGCAGCTCGAAGCTGCTCGACGCGCGGGCGTTTCCCTGTCAGGCATGAAGAGCCGTGTGCAGCGCGGGCGGCGCGAGCTGAGAGCCGTGTTCGAGCACTGCTGCCGCATCGAACGCGACCGCCGGGGCGACATCGCTGCCTTCGAGCCGAGACATCCCGGCTTCTGTGGACGTGACGGCGGTCCGCACCCTGCGCGAATGGCGCCTGTTCCGGCGTCGACATCGAGACCGACGTCGGTCAGCGACGCCGGGTGCGCACCGCGTCGAGCGTCGCGGCCCGACCGTCAGGCGGAACTCGCCGATGCAGTCATCGCGGACGGCATCGGGCCTGGGCCTGGGCGCGGTCCTGCGGAGACCTCCAGCCGAACGTGCGCCCCAGCAGGCCCCAGAGCTCCCATGTTGCCTTGAGCAGGGCGAACACGAGGAAGAAGGCCTGCGCCCGTCCCGTCACGGCCATCGCAAGGGTACCGCCGAAGCCGAGCAGCCACATGAGCGCCCAGCGGCCATTGCACGCGTCTACCCTGGCCTGCACGACGGCGACAGGCGGGTCCGGGATCATCAGCCGATCGACAGCGAACCCGACGCCCACGACGATGGCCATGGCGGTGGCGGCCTCCTGCAACTCGGCCCAGTCGACCGGCTCGATATGGCCGTTTCCAATGAGAATCAGCAGGATTCCGCCGAAGAAGCCGCCGAACACGCCCATGCTGCCCCAGTGGAACACCATCACGTCGCCGGGCGTGACGCCGGCCGACGCCGCCTCGCGGGCCTCGGCCTGGAGCTGGCGAGCATAGGCGAAATCGCCTGCCGCACGTGCCTTCGCGACGGAGGCTGCCGACGTCCGCGCGCGCAGCCGCGCACAGAGCGCGACCGCGACCGCTACCATCAGCACACCCTCGAGCCAGTACACGGCAAGCGCGACGGCGGGCTGCCAGCCAAGCGCGAAAAGGCCTCCCACAGGCACGGTCTGGCGTACGGCGGCGACGACCAGGTCGATGACGCGTCTGAGCACGGCGCCTCATCTTAAGGCCGGGTTGGACGCCCGTGACGTGGCGTCTATTCAACTGTATGATTGAATAGTTGTGTATGGTGTCGGACGCGCTCGCCGCGTGGCCTGGAGGCTCGCGGCACCGGGGGACGTCAGAGGGCGGGATTGAAGTGGAGGTGAGTTGATGGCGCGCCGTCTGCGCGTGTCGCGCGAGGTGCTGATCTGGGCGGCCGTGATCGCCGTCCTCGTCGTGGTGCAGTGGCCCATGCTGAAGGGCACGTGGTACAAGCGCACCGGCGCAGAGGCGCCGCCGAGCGCCATCGAGTGGCACACGGACATCGACGCCGCTCTGGCGGACGCCGCGCGGCTCGACCGTCCCGTGCTCGTCGACTTCGCTGCGGACTGGTGTCCCCCCTGCATCACGATGAAGCACGACGTCTGGCCCGACCCGGCCGTTGTCGCGGCCGTGCGCGAGGGCTACGTGCCCCTGCTGGTGGATGTCGACGCGCTTCCTGACGTCGCCGCACGCTACGGCGTCAACGGCATTCCCAGCGTGATGGTCCTCGACGAGGATGGCCAGGTACTCGAGCGCGCCTCCTTCCTCGGCGCCGGCGCCATGGCCCGCTTCCTCCACGACGCGCTCGATTGACGTCACGCGACGAGACCTGCGCATGGCCAGCCTTCGTGAGGAGCAGCTCGAGGAGATCGCCCACCGCTTCCGGGCGCTGGCCGAGCCCGCGCGCCTGCGCGTCCTGAACGCCTTGCGCGACGGTGAACGGACGGTCGGCGAACTGGCCCTGTGCACGGGACTGAGCCAGGCCAATCTGTCGAAGCACCTGCAACTGCTGTACAACCTGCGGTTCGTCGCCCGGCGCAAGCAGGGCCTGTTCGTGCGTTACCGCCTGCTCAACGACGACGTGTTCCTGCTGTGCGACATCATGTGCGGCCCGGATGGCGGCGACGCTACGGCGTGACCAGATGGCTCCTCCACGTGAAGCTCCCGGACGGGCACACGGTCGCTCCACAGCCCCATGA
>JBIQIB010000124.1:7713-11858 GCA_044508265.1 Acidobacteriota bacterium | reverse complement strand
CCGGCCAGCGCGGCGCGATCGACGTCGGCCAGCGCCACGGCGGCGCCGTCCACGAGCAGGCGTGTGAACCCGCGGCGCCGCAGCGTGTCGAGCGTCGCCTCCAGCGCACGTGCCTCGTCGCCGTCGCCTCCCGGCCCGTCCTCGTCGGCGGCGTCTTCGTCGCGGTCCACCTCGTCCACGCTGACGACGGGCATCTCGAAGCCGAGCAGCAGCCGCGTGCCGTCCGGCAGTGCCGCCAGCCGGTTCGCGACGACCTCGGCGGTCTCGCGCGTCACCTCACGACCGCACTGCCGGCAGATCGTCCGGCCGACGCGCGCAAACAGCAGCCGCAGGTAGTCGTGGATCTCGGTGGTGGTGCCGACGGTGCTGCGCGGGTTGCGCACCGTGTTCTTCTGCCGGATGGCGATGGCCGGGCAGATCCCCTGCACGACGTCCACGTCCGGACGCTCCATCCGCTCCAGGAACTGCCGCGCATACGCGGACAGCGACTCCACGTAGCGGCGCTGACCTTCGGCATAGATGGTGTCGAAGGCGAGCGACGACTTCCCCGACCCGCTGACGCCCGTGATGACGATCAGCTTGCGCGCGGGCAGCGTCACGTCGACGTTCTTCAGGTTGTGGGTGCGAACGCCCCGGACGACGATGTCGCGAATAGGTGCGGAGGGCCGGGTTGACATCAAACGATCATCGTAACAGAACCATGTGCTACGCTTCGGCCACCCATGCAGATTCACGTGTTCGATTCCAAGCAACGGATGGGCGAGGCAGCTGCCGACCAGGCGGCGCGCGCCATCCGCGACGCCATCGCCGCGCGCGGCCAGGCACGGATCATCGGGGCCACCGGCGCCTCCCAGTTCGAGTTCCTCGACGCGCTGACGGCCCGCACGGACATCCAGTGGGAGCACGTCGAGTTCTTCCACCTCGACGAGTACCTGGGCCTCCCGGAATCTCACCCGGCCAGCTTTCGCCGGTACCTCCGCGAGCGCCTGCTGAGCAAGGTGCCGATCGGCAAGGCGCACCTGCTCGACGGTGAGGCCGACCCCGAGGCGGTGCGGCGGGAGGTGGGCGCCGCGCTGACGTCCGCGCCGATCGACATCGCGTTCGTGGGCATCGGCGAGAACGGCCACCTGGCGTTCAACGACCCGCCGGCCGATTTCGACGCCACCGACCCGTACCTGGTCGTCACGCTCGACGAGGCCTGCCGGCAGCAGCAGGTGGGCGAGGGCTGGTTCCCGGGCCTCGACGCGGTGCCGGCGCAGGCCCTGTCGATGTCGGTGCGCCAGATCCTCGCGACCCGCGAGATCCTCTGCATCGTGCCGGATGCCAGGAAGGCCGCCGCGGTGCAGGCCGCGCTGGAGGGCCCGGTGACGCCGCAGGTCCCGGCGTCGATCCTCCAGACGCACCCCCGCGTGACGTTCTTCCTCGACCGCGACTCCGCCGCCAGGCTGTCGCCCTCCACGACGGCCAGGGCGGCCGACTGAGTCACGGCGGCATGGCCAACGCACGCCCCCTTCCGTATCTGCGCTGGCGCATCGCGCTGATGCTGTGCATCGCCGCGGAGCTGAACTATCTCGACCGTCAGGCGCTCTCGGTCCTGGCGCCGCTGATTCAGGCCGACATCGGGTTCACCGACGTCGAGTACAGCTACCTGACGTCGGCGTTCCTGTTCAGCTACATGTTCATGTACATGGTGAGCGGCCGCATCATCGACGCGATCGGCACGCGCCTCGGCTTCCTGTACTTCGTGACGGCGTGGTCGGTGGCCGCGATGGGCCATGCGGTCGCCCGCAGCGTGTCGCACTTCTTCATCGCGCGCCTGGCGCTCGGCGTGTCCGAGGCGGCGGTGATCCCGGGCGGCGTCAAGGCGGCCTCCGAGTGGTTCCCGATGCGGGAACGCGCCTTCGCCGTAGGCCTCTTCAACGCGGGCACCGCCATCGGATCGACGGTGGCCGTACCGCTCGTGGGGCTCCTCGCCCTCTACTTCGGCTGGCAGTGGGCGTTCGTCATGACGGGGGCCATCGGCTTCCTGTGGCTGCCGTTCTGGTACGTCTACTACCACAAGCCCGAGCACCACACGCGAATCTCCGACGAGGAGCGCGAGCTGATCCTCTCGGATCGCAAGCCCACCGAGCAGCGTCAGAGCCCGCCCATCCCGACGCTCCTGCGCATGAAGGAGACGTGGGGCTGCGTGCTGGCCCGCGCCCTGACCGACCCGATCACGTACTTCCTCATGTTCTGGGTGCCCAAGTACCTCCAGGAAGTGCGAGGCATCTCGCTTGCCGAACTCGCGGCCGTCGGCTGGATGCCGTACGCCGCGCTGGCGTTCGGCAACGTCGCCTCGGGCGGCATCCCGCGCCTGCTCGTGGCGCGCGGCTTCAGCGTCAACGCCGCCCGCAAGTCCACGATGTTCACGATCTCGTCGCTGGCCCTGGTCATGTACGCGGTGCTCACGCAGACCGAGAGCACGGCCCTCGCGCTGGCATGCATCACGGGCGCGATGTTCTGCCACGGCGCCTGGGGCAACGTCGCCCTGCCGGCCGAGGTGTTCCCGTCGCGCGCCATCGGCACCGTCACGGGCATCGGGGGCACGATCGGCAGCCTCGTCGGGTTCATCACGCAGCTGGTGATCGGCCAGGTCGTCGTCTCGGCGGGCTACGTGCCGCTCTTCATCGCGTGCTCGGCCGCGTACCTGGTGGCCTTTGCCGGCGTGGTCTTCCTCATCGGGGAGCTGGGGCGCGTGCGCACCCTCGCCGACGATACCCCTGCCGACGCGGCCCATGCCTGAGTACCTGAGCCCGGGGTTCGTCGACCTGCAGGTCAACGGGTACGCCGGCGTCGACTACAACGCGACGGCCACCACACCCGACGATGTCCGGCGGTCGCTCGACGCGATGGCGGCCACCGGCGTCACGCGCTGCCTGCCGACCATCATCACCTCGTCGCGCGAGCACTTCGTCCACTGCGCGCGGACGGTGCTGGCCGCCGAGCACCCGGCCGTGGCGGGCCTCCACATGGAAGGCCCGTACATCTCGCCGGAGGACGGCTTCCGCGGGGCCCATCCGCGTGCGCACGTCCAGGCCGCCGATCTCGACGACTTCGAGCGCCGGCAGGAAGCCGCCGGCGGCGCCATCCGGCTGGTGACGCTCGCGCCGGAGGTGCCCGGCGCGCTCGCGCTCACCGAGGCGCTCGCCGACCGCGGCATCCTCGTCGCCATCGGGCACAGCAACGCCAGCACGGCGCAGATTGCCGACGCGGTGCGCGCAGGCGCGACCCTGTCGACACACCTCGGGAACGGCTGCCCCGTGATGCTGCCGCGCCACCCGAACGTGATCTGGGACCAGATTGCCGACGACAGGCTGACGGCCACGATCATCGTGGACGGGCATCACCTGCCGGCGTCGACCGTCACCACGATCGTGCGGGCCAAGACGCCCGCCCGCTGCATCCTCGTCACCGACGCGATCATGGCGGCGGGCTCCGCGCCCGGCCTGTATCGCCTCGGGGACCTCGAGGTGGAGCTCTCCCCCACCGGCCGGGTCGCCGCGCCGGGCTCGGCGACGCTCGCCGGGTCGTCGCTGACGCTCGACAGGGCGGTGGCGCTCACCGTCGCCATGACCGGGCTGCCCCTCGCCGAGGTCGCCGCCATGGCCTCGACGCAGCCGGCGGCCTGCCTCGGCATCGAGCCCCGCGGCCAGGTCGCCATCACCCCCGCCGACGACCCCCTACTGTGGAGCTTCCGCGTCGTGCTGCCGAAAGATTAGGTACACCGGGAAGCCACGGAGGGGCCGCCGCCCCGCCGGACCGACCGGTGCACGCGACCCGGGAGGTACGGCCATCGTCCGTTCAATATTGCAATTCTGGCCTCGGGACTGTAATTCCTGCAGAATAGGCCGATTGACTGAGGGGCACTCGCCCCGAGGCAAGGCCTGACGCAGTTTTTCCGTGGCAGAATCCTCCACTTCGTCCGAACGGTGGCTGTATGCCTATGTCGGCGCCGTCATCGTCGCCGGAACGGTCCTGCTCGCCCTGTATCTGCACGAGGTCGTCGAGCATCCGTATGGATTCGCCTCGCTCCTCGCGCTTGCGTCGCTGCTGTCGGCCCTGAAGATCCACGTGCCCCTGGCACGCGGATGGGCCACGATGTC
>JBIQIB010000124.1:4156-7613 GCA_044508265.1 Acidobacteriota bacterium | reverse complement strand
ATCGTCTCCACCGCCGTCGCGCTCTCGACGAACCAGCGGCTGTGGCGGTGCTGGCACGACAACTTCCTCTGGACAGCGCCCGGCTACTTCCTCACCGCCGGCATCGTCGCACTCGGACTGCTGATCCAGGCGCACTCGCACTGGGGCATCGTCGCGTTCGTGCTCGTGCCGCTGGCGTTCATCTACCACTCGTACAAGGTCTACTTCGGCCGCCTGAACGACGAGCAGCTGCGCGTGCAGGCAATGGCCGACCTGCACGCCGCCGCGCGTGACGACCTGGCCGCCGAGAAGGAACGGCTTGCCGTCACGCTGCGCAGCATCGGCGATGCCGTCATCACCACCGACCTCCAGGGCCGGGTGACGATGCTCAACAACGTCGCCGAGCAGCTCACCGGCTATTCGAACGTCTCTGCCCGCGACCGTGCCATCGACGACGTGCTGTGCCTCTGGGACAGCGAGGGCACACGGGTGCAGGACCTGCCGCTCGAGCGCATCCTCACCGACGGCCGCGTGCCCGACGAGTACCAGCAGGCGTCGCTCGTGACGCCCGACGGCGCACGGCTCTCGGTGCAGCTCACCGGCGCGCCCATGTCGGACGGCGAGGGGCAGCGCATCGGCGTGGTGCTCGTCCTCCGCGACGTCACCGAGAGCGTGCGGCTGATGCAGGAGCGCGTCCGCGCCAGCAAGCTCGAGTCGCTGGGCGTGCTCGCCGGCGGCATCGCGCACGACTTCAACAACGTGCTGACGGCTGTCGTCGGCAACATCGCGCTCGCGCGCAGCGACGAGACCATCCCGCGCGAGACGGCCGCGTGGCTCGAGGAGGCGGAGCGCGCCTGCCTGCGCGCGCGCACGCTGACGCACCAGCTGCTCACGTTCTCGCGAGGGGGCGACCCGGTGAAGCGTCCCATGCACCTCGGACAGCTCGTCGAGTCGACCGTGCGGTTCGCGACGTCGGGCTCGAACATCCGCAGCAGCGTGGAGGTGCCGGCCGACCTCTGGCCCGTCGAAGCCGATGAGGGACAGCTCGAGCAGGTCGTCCACAACATCGTCCTCAACGCGAAGCAGGCGATGCCGCGCGGCGGCCACGTCGAGGTGCGCTGCCACAACGTGCGGTTCCGCCTGCCGCACGAAGCGCCCGGCGAAGAGCGCCAGTTCGTGCGCCTGAGCATCAGCGACCACGGCACCGGCATCCCGCCCGAGCATCTCGAGCGGATCTTCGACCCGTACTTCACGACGAAGACATCCGGCACCGGCCTCGGCCTCGCCGTCTCGCACACCGTGGTGCACAACCACGGCGGCTTCATCAAGGTCGACACCGACCCGTCGCGCGGGACGACGTTCCATGTCTACCTGCCGCGATCCACGCGGCGCGTGGCCGTGCAGCCGGCGCCGCCGTCCCAGGCGATTCCGCGGGGCGCGGGTCGTGTGCTGGTCATGGACGACGAGCGCGCCATCGCCACGGTGACGGCGTCGATGCTGCGGTCGCTCGGATATCAGGCCGAGGTCGTCTCGGACGGCGAGATGGCCGTCGAACGGTATGCCGCCGCGCTCGAGCGCGGCACGCCGTACGACGCCGTGGTCATGGACCTGACGGTGCCGGGCGGCATGGGGGGCGCCGAGGCGCTCGCGCTGCTGCGTGAGCTCGATCCGGGCGTCGTCGCGATCGTCATGAGCGGCTACGCCGACACGGGCGTCCTCGCCGACTACCAGCACGCGGGCTTCTCCGGCCGCCTCGCCAAGCCCTTCTCCCTCCGCGACCTGGCCACCACGGTGCACGACCTGCTCGTGAACGCACGGTCGCGCATCCCGCATCAGGCGTAGCGGTGCAGGAGCACGGTGCGACACGACGATGCCCGGGCCAGCGGCTCCGGACCGCGCGGCACGCCACGCGGGCAGTCGTCCGCCTGGCTGTCGTCGCCGCACTGCTGATCCTGCCGTCGTCTGCCGCCGCCGATGACCCAGCCGGGAGCGTCGACGCGCGGCGCGCGTCCGGCGTCGCGCACAGCGTGATCGCGCGGATCGACACGCTGCACGACACGGGCGTCCTGCACGAAGCGGACGCCGCAGCCCTGGATGCCATCGAGGTTGCCCGGCGCGACGGCGACGCAACAGCCGTCCTGGCGCTCACGCTGCGCCGCGCGCTCGTGCTCGCCGATCTCGGGCGGCTTGCCGACGCCTACCTCGCGGTGCTGCAGGCGGCGGAGGATTCGTCCGCCGACAACCAGGACGTGCGGATGACGCTGGCCGCGCTCCACCTTCGGCGGCAGGCAGGCCGCTCCGCGCTCGACGTGCTGCCGCCGCGCGAGTCACCGGAGTCAGCCGAGGACGTGCGTCGTGCCGCGACGCACCTCGGTCTGCCGCCCGTCGCGGTGCTGCGCGGCCTCGCCACGATTGCGGCGGGGGACGCCGCCGGCGGCGACGCGCTTTTGCGGGCATGGCTCACGGCCACCAGCGGCACGCCGGCCGGCGCCGGCGCGACGATCGACGCGTACGTCGGCCTCGCGCGTGCGGCGCTCGCGCGGGGCCGCCTCGACGCCGCTCGTGCGCACGCCGACGACGCGGCTGCCCTTGCCCGGCGCACGGGACACCGGCTCCGGCTGGCGGAAGCGGAACTGCTGCTGGGCCGATGGGCGCGGCTCACCGGCGACACGACAGCGGCCGACGGGGCCATGCGTACGGCGCTGACGATCGCGTCGACGGCGGGCGTACCGCGCCTCGTCGCGCCTGCCGCACATGCCTTGTACGAGGGCGCCGCCGCACGCGGGCTCGACGGCGAGGCCCTCGAGCTGCTGCGCCTTCATACCGACGCGCGCCTCGCGCTGGCCTCCGACACCGAGGCGCAGCGCCTCGTGGACGTCCTGACCGATCCGGCATGGAGCGCGCTCGTCCCTGGCGCCGGCGGCCGGGCCGCGCCGGCGGCGGGCACGCGCCCGACCGGCTCCGCGACCAGCGACGCGATGCGCAACGCGCTGCTCGGGGCGAGCCTCTCCTCGCTGGTGCTCGCGGCCGTCCTCTGGCGCGTCGGCTACACGCGCGGACGTCGTCTGCTGCACTATCGCCAGGAGCTCGACGCGCTCAAGGGGACCATCACGAAGGTCGGCGCGCTCGACGGCCTCATCACCATCTGCGCCTCGTGCAAGGACGTCAGCGGCGACGATGGCCAGTGGACGCGCGTCGAGGCGTACCTCGCCGCGCGCACCGACGCGCGGTTCACGCACAGCATCTGCCCCACCTGCGAGCGGCGGGTGCTCGAGGGCGCCGGGCTCACCGACGAGGATCAGGACGGCAGTGGGCCGGATCCGGCGTCCGGCGCGCCGAAGATCACGCGACTGCAGGGCGGGTTCGACTGGCCGCCGTCGGACGAGGAACTCGCGCGCGCGCTGGACTCTGCCGAACGCGCGACGAGCGGGCGCGTGTCGTCGGGCCGGTGGGTGGATCAGTGAATCGGCGTGTCGGC
>JBIQIB010000124.1:0-4056 GCA_044508265.1 Acidobacteriota bacterium | reverse complement strand
GCGGTGTCTTCGTAGTACGCGTACAACGCCCCGAGTGCCGTTCGTACCGCTCGGATCCCTTGTCGTCCGGCCCACGCTGCAGGGTCCGGCGGAGGATGTGCGGCCGTCCAGTGCGACGAGCACGCCGCGAAGATCGCCGCGTCGTCAGCGAAGTGACGGTAGACGGTCAGGCGCTGGACGCCTGCCTCCGCCGCGATCGCGCTGATGCTCGTGCGCGCGGGACCGACGGTGCCGTGCAGGTGGACGGCGGCCTCGACGATGCGGCGGCGCGTGTCGTCGACGGCGGCGGCGCGTTTGGTCTGGACGTAGGGGCGCGACACGGGCTGAATTTTAACTGCACATCCCTGCTCAATGAAACTTGCCGGCGCCGGCGCACGTACTCATTCCGGTGAACATGGCTGTTCAATACCGAACATGCCGCACCACCGAGGAGAGCCGCACATGTCTGTCGTCACTGCACGCCGCCGTCCGTATGTCGTCGCCCCCGGCCAGGGCCTCGATGCCCCGCTCGCCCAGCTCGGCACCATCCACAAGGTGCCCGGCGCGGTGCTCGACGGCCGCATCGCCATCGTCGAGCACACGCTGGCGCCCGGACGGCTGGCCGCCCCCATGCACAGGCACTCGCGCGAGGACGAGCTGTCGATCGTCCTGGAGGGCCGGATCGGCGCGCTGCTCGGCGACGAGCACGTCGAGGCGGCGGCGGGCAGCTACGTGCTCAAGCCACGCGACCAGTGGCACACGTTCTGGAATGCGGGTGACACGCCGCTCCGCTTCATCGAGCTGCTCGTCCCGGCAGGGTTCGAGGACTACTTCGCACGGCTCTCGCCGCTGCTGCAGGCGGCTGGCGGCGCCGACCCGGCCGCGATAGGCGCGCTCGCCGACGAGTACGGCATCGAGTTCGACTTCGCGTCGGTGCCGGACGTCTGCGCGCGGTTCGGGCTGGCGTTCGGATGAGGACTGGACGGGAGGGAACCGCTTCCGCGGCCACTCACCTTTGCAGGGGTGAGCGGACCGCGGTCAGCGGGAAGCGGTGGACGGCCCGGACAGGTCGGACGGCCCAGAGGGCCGTCCCTACCTATCTACCGTGCGGTGAGATCGCGGATCCAGATGTCCTTGAAGCTCATGTTGCCTTCGCCGCCCGAGTGCAGCTGCAGCGCAATCGCGCCGTCGAACGACTTCGGGCTCGGGTCGGTGAAGTCCACCATCGTCACGCCGTTGAGGCGCGAGATGTAGCGGTTGCCCCGCACCTCGAGGACGTACTCGTTCCACTCGTTCGGCCGGACGACGGCCTCGTTCTCTGGCGCGGGCCAGACGATCCAGCCGCGGCCGTCGCCATAGAGGCCGCCGGTGTGGCGCATCATCACGCAGTCGACCTCGAACTGGAGGCCCTGACTGACGTTGGCCGTGCCGGGCTGGAAGTCGGTGTGGAAGAACACGCCGCTGTTGCCGGTGCCGACGCACTTGAAGCGCAGCGCGAGCACGAAGTCCTTGTAGGTCTTCTCGGTCTTCAAATAGCCGTACCCCTTGGTGACGGCTTCGCCGTGCAGCTCGCCGTTGCTGACGGTCCACTTTTCCTGGCCGACGTTCACCCATCCGGTGAGGTCGGTGCCGTTGAACAACTGCACCCAGTCTTCACCGTGGAGACGGGGACGATCGGCGCGCTGGGCCAGGGCCGGTGCCACACCGGCGAGGGCCACGAGGACGAGGGCGGGGAGGAGTCTGGTGATACGCATGGGCCAAGAGTGTAGTGCAGGACGGCGCGCGCGACGCCATCCGGGGTGCGGAGCGTTACCATGGACGACGACCGTGGTTGCGACCTTCATCGTCTACGACGAGCTCGACCGCTGCCCCTACCTGCCGGGCCATGTGGCGCGCCTGCCGCTGCGGGTGCCCGCGCGGCCGTTGAGCGCCGGCGAACTCGACGGCGCGCTCGAGGCGGGCGACCGCCGGCAGGGCGTGTTCCTCTACCGGCCGACGTGCCCGTCGTGCCGCGCGTGCGAGGCCATCCGGCTGCCGGTGCTCGACTTCCGTCCGTCGGCGACGCACCGCCGCATCCTGCGGCGCGGCGACGAGACCTTCCGCCTCGCTGTCGGCACGCCCGTGGCCGACGAGGCCCGGGCCACGCTCTACATGCGCCACAAGTGGGAGCGCGGCCTGTGCACCGCCGACGATGTGGACGACCGCCCCGACGTGGACACGTACGCGGCGTTCCTCGTGGAGACCTGCTGCCCGTCGGTCGAGTTCACGGTGTGGCACGGTGAGCGGCTCGTCGCCGTTGCCGTGGCCGATCTCGGCGAGGACGCGTTGTCGGCCGTGTACTGCTGCTTCGACCCCGACTACTCGCGCTACAGCCTCGGCACCTACGCCATCCTCAAGCAGTGGCAGTACTGCCTGTCGCGCCGGATGTCGCACCTGTACCTCGGGCTCTACGTCGAGCGGTCGGCGCACCTCGCGTACAAGGCGTCGTTCCTGCCGCACGAGCGGCGGATCGAGGGCGTGTGGCGCCGGTTCGAGCGCGACGCCGGCACGCCCGTCGGCGCGACGGACGCGGCGTCGGCCGCTGCGCAGGAGCCTCACACTGCCGAGGGCGCCTGAAGGCGCCACATCACAGCGTCACGACAGCAGGCGTGCGGCGGTCGCGCCGGGCATGACGCGATAGGCGGGCGCGTACGCCTCGCGATAGGCCGTGCTGTGGTGGACTGCCGGGAAGCCGGCACGACGCGTCGCGGCGTCGAGTCGCTGCCACGCCGCGAGCGTCAGCTCCCCCACCGGCGCTTCGGCGAGGCACGTACGGAGAACATCCCATGCGCGGATGAAAGCGTCGGGGCCTGCCTGGTCCGCAAGCGGCGCACGCGCACCGTCGAGGAACGCATCCAGGACGGCTGACGCGTCCACGCCGCGTGCCTTCAGCGGAGCCAGGTGGACGCGCACCAACGCGCCATCCGGACGCAGCTGCTCGATGGGTACCGCGCCGGAAGCCGTCGTCGCGGTCTCCGGCAGGCGCGCCCACTCGCGGAAGAGCCGCTCGCGTGCGGGATCAGGGTCGGGCACGGCGTGCTCGCCGCCGCGCGTCGCCTGGAACAGCCACTTGTACGCGTCGTCGATCCGCACGGCGGGCGTCGCGCGCCAGGCGCCGAGGGCGAACTTCACGAGGGCCGTTGCGGAGACCTGAGACGGATCGGGTGTCCGGAGGGTCATCGGGGGCCTCGCGTGCTATACTCTCGCGGTTGACCGGCGCCGCGCCAGCGGCGCCTTCTGGTCACGCTCTCCGTTCGCCGACGTAGCTCAGTTGGTAGAGCAGCTGATTCGTAATCAGCAGGTCGCCGGTTCGAGTCCGGCCGTCGGCTCCACACCGCCATCTGGATCTCGCACGGGTCGACGCGGCGCTTTCACTGCGCAGCAACTGACGCGCGGCCGGCCACACCGTGCTCCGCGAGATAGCACGCCACGAAGTCGTCCACGGCCGTCTCGAATGCCACCGGCGGCCTGAAGCCCTGCGCGCGCAGCCCGTCAGGGTCGAACCGCGTGAACGGCAGCGCCGCCCCACGACCGGTAACCTTCAGCGCCAGACGGAGCGCCGCGTCCGGAAGCGGGAGTCGCGGCCAGCGACGATGCGCGCGCCCGAGCAACTGGGTCAGGTGCCGCTCCATGGGCCCGTATCGATTCAGGGGCTCGTCGTCGGCAGCGATCAGATGACGGCAGCCGGCGAGGCCGACGCGAGGTTCCACGAACAGGAACGCGTTCACGACGGTGTCCACGGGGACAAGGTGCATCAGGCGATGGCGAAAGAGGGACGAGCGGAGGTAGCGCGCCGGGCTGCCGCCCGACAGCGTCTCATCCAGCAGCTTCACAAGGCTGCGCCCGCCCGGACCGAAGACCGACGTCGGCCGCAGCAGCGCGAGCGGAAGGCGTCCCTCCAGCTCGTGCCGTAGCGTGTCGTCCACGGCCAGCTTGACGCGTCCGTAGTGGTCGGCAGGACGCGGCGCCGTGTCGTCCTGTATGACGTCCGCGCCGCCGCAGCCGCCGAACACCGATGCGGTGCTGCAGTGCAGCAGC
>JBIQIB010000264.1:0-1663 GCA_044508265.1 Acidobacteriota bacterium | reverse complement strand
TGCGGGGGCGGGATTTGAACCCGCGACCTTTGGGTTATGAGCCCAACGAGCTACCGGACTGCTCCACCCCGCGACATGGGTGCGGATGACGCTGACGCCATCCCTGTCCCCTCCACAGCAGAACGCTGTGACCTGAACAGACAGTCATTGTAACGCGATACTCGCACCCGGGTCAATGACGGTGTGGCTTCTCTGAACGTTGACGTGCGCTGTCGCGACGACGATGCAGGACAAAGGCCCTGCATCGTCATCGCGAATGCGTGAGGACCTCAGGAGCCCGGCGCGAACAGACGCAGCCGCAGCAGCGTCATCGGCGGCAGATCCGGCCCGGACGCCGTCTGCCGCAGGCGCACGTACCGCGTCTCGACCGGCTCGAACACGATGTGCGTGTTCGCCCCGGTCCCGGCCCCCTGCGCCACCGTCCGCCACGTGGTCCCGTCGTCGGACACCTGCACCTGGTAGCCGCGCGGGTAGCCAATCGGCGGCGCATCACCCGCCCCGCGGCCGAAGACGCTGCGCGACGGCATGCCCGGCGTGATCGTCTCCTCCACCACTTCAGCAGGATTCGACTCGAAGGCAATCTCGGAGACGACCGTCGGACGCGGCAGTTCCACCTGCCACCACGTGTCGGGCGACTGCCGCACGCCGGACGTCCACGGCTGGATGCCCAGGGCATAGTAGGCAATCCCCGGGTTGTTGCTGGCCGAGAAGTTCCACGACGCATCCGACACGAGCTGACGCGGCAGCGACGCCTCGAGCTCGGCCGCGGTCCACATCGTCGTGCGATCCTTGGTGGCCTCGCGCACGCGGGCCACCGCCTCGGGCGTCACCATCTGCGCGCTGTTGCCGAACGCGTTCCTGACGTAGGACGCCACGGCCGCAATCCACTCGTCGGTCTGCATGCCCATCGGCACCATGACGTCGGCGTAGGTGGCGCCGCCGACCGGCCCGGTCATGCCGTGCAGCAGCGTCTTGATCACATAGTCCTGATGGCCGAGCACACGCGGCGAAGCCGCGAGTGCGGGCGCGCGCGTCGCGTTCTCGCCCGGAATGGGTTCGCCCATGCCGTCGGTGCCGTGACACGCGAAACACACCTCCGCATACGCCGTGCTGCCCCGCTCGAGCACGGCCGTCTCCTCGGGCGTGAGCGTCCGCGTCATCTCGAGACCGCCGCCCCGCCCGACGACCACGCCGGCAGGGCTGGCAATGGCCTTCGCCACCACCTGCACGCCGCGCGCCTCGTTCGACTCGAGCACCGACTGCGCCACCGTCTTCACGTCGGCCACCTTCAGGTGGTTGAGCGTCAGGAGCGCCTGCATGACGACGTCGACGTCGGCGTCGGTGGCCAGCCGCTGGATGTCATCGGCAATCGTGCGATCGCCGGCCTTGTAGACCGTCTCGCTCGCGCGGATGGCCTGCAGGCGCACCTGCGCGTCGGCATCCTTCATCAACTCACGCAGCAGCGCCGGCGTGGCCGATTCGAGCCCGTCGAGCGTCCAGAGCGCGTGAATCCTGGCCAGCTGGTTCGACTGGCCCTGCTGGCCGCGTGCCAGCTGCTCGAGCGCCGGCACAACCGACTTGTCCTGCTTGAGGATGATGAGCTGCTGCGCGGTGTCGCGCCACCAGCCGTTCGGATCGGACAGGTGCCGCACGAGCTCGGCCG
>JBIQIB010000123.1:0-12018 GCA_044508265.1 Acidobacteriota bacterium | reverse complement strand
GGCTCGCCCTGCCGGACGCCCTCGAGGAGGAACTGCATGGCCAGCGTCGTCTTGCCCGAGCCGGGCACGCCTTCGACGAGGTACAGACGGCGGCGCGTCAGGCCTCCCGCCAGGACGTCGTCGAGACCGAGGATGCCGGTGCCTGCCACCGGGCGCACGGACGAATCCCCGGAGCCCGATGGCCGGTGAGTGGACGTGTCTGAGTTCAAGCGTTCATTGTGCCACCGTTATAGGATTGCGGCACCGTGCGCCACATCAGGTGGCGCGAGCCTCTCCCGGAGCCGTACATGAAGCCGACCGTCGGGGCCACGACGCCCCTGCCCCTGCTCGCCCTGATCGTTGCCGTCGTCACGACGGCACCCGCGTACGCCCAGTCGTCAGCGCCGGAGCAGCCGCTGCTGCTGCGCGACTTCCAGCCGACGTCCATGCTGCGCGTCCCCTCGCACGAGGTGCCCCGGGCGAAGTACCCCGTCGTCGACTTCCACAATCACGTCAGCAACATGCCCCTCGACGACCTGCTGGCCGTGATGACCTCCTCCAACATCGAGACCGTCGTGAACTTCAGCGGCGGCTCCGGCGACCGGCTGCGCGCGCAGGTCGAGCGGGTCGCGGCGCATGGCGACAAGGTGCTGGTGTTTGCCAACGTCGACTTCAGGAGCATCGACGAGCCCGACTTCGGCGTCCGCGCGGCGGCGCAGCTCGAGACCGACGTGAAGGCCGGTGCGCGCGGCCTCAAGGTGTTCAAGAGCCTGGGCCTGACGATCAAGGACAAGAGCGGCCGCATCGTGCCCGTGGACGACCCGCGTCTCGATCCGATCTGGGCCAAGGCCGGTGAGCTCGGCATTCCGGTGGCCATCCACGTCGCCGACCCCGACGCGTTCTTCGTGCCCGTCGATCGGTTCAACGAGCGCTGGGAAGAGCTGCACAGGTACCCGAACTGGAGCTACGCCGGACCGGAGTTTCCCTCGAAGGACGCGATCCTGGCGCAGCGCAACGCCATCGTCGAGCGGCATCCGAAGACGACGTTCGTGGCGCTGCACGTGGCCAACCGGCCGGAAGACCTCGCGCAGGTGTCCGGGTGGCTCGACAAGTACCCCAACATGCACGTCGAGATCGGCGCCCGGCTGGCCGAGCTCGGCCGGCAGCCGTACACCGCGCGCGACTTCTTCCTGAAGTACGCCGACCGCATCCTGTTCGGCATCGACAGCACGCCGCGCGTGAGTACCTACGAGCCGTACTTCCGCTTCCTCGAGACCCGCGACGAGTACTTCGACTACTTCCCGACGCCGATACAGGGCCGCTGGAAGATCTACGGCATCCACCTGCCCGACGACGTGCTCGAGAAGGTGTACCGCACGAACGCGCGGCGCATCCTGGGTTTGAAGTAGCCGGGTGACGGGCGGGCGCCGGCCCGAGGCGCCCGCGCGCGCACACCGGTACCGGCCTGCGCATACAATGGCCGGATGTCTCTCACTATCGAGGCTGGTCCCGTTCGCGGGAGCCGCGCCTCGTTGGCGGCGCGCTGGCGGGCGGCGCTGAAGGGTCCCGTGCGGCGCGCGTGTCGGCGCGGGCAATAAGCCAATGACCGTGCACGACAGCGGCGAGACCGTCTCCGTACAGCCGCCCGTGCTCGTCGTGGGCGCCGGCGTACCGCCGGGTGGCATCGACGCCGTCCGCCAGATGCTGGCGGCGGTGCCGCCGCGTTCCGGCATCACGTTCCTCCTGGTGCAGCCGCCCGCGCCCGCGCGCGGTCCCGTCGCGCCCTCGGATCTCGCGGCCGCGACGTCGATGCCGGTGCGGGAAGCGCTGCACGGACTCGCGCTGGAGCGCGATACGGTCTACATCGCCCCGCCGGATGCCGCGATCGGGATCCGTGACGGCGCCATCGAGCTGCCGCCTGACGCGGCCGGAGACGCCGCAGGCCAGCCGCTCGCCCACTTGTTCCGGAGCCTGGCCAGCGAGCTCGGCGCCTCGGCGGCAGGCATCGTGCTGTCGGCCTCCAGCGACGGTGACGGCAGCGACGGCCTGCGCGCCCTCCGATCCGCTGGGGGCCTGACCATCGCACAGGCGCCGCCCGACACCGGCGACGACACCCCGCTCAACGACGCGGCCCTCGCGGGCACCCAGGCGGACGTCGACCTCCTGCTGCCCATCGCGGCCATGCCGGGCGCGCTCGTGCGATTCTCGGCGCTGCCGCCGGGCGCGCGCGGTCCGGCCAGTCCCGACCAGGACGGCGAGCCCGGTGACGTCGCCGTCAGCCTGCCCGAGCCCGCGATAGACGAACTGGCAACCGCCCTCGAAGGCCACGCCGGCTTCGACCTGCGCATGTACAAGACAGGCACCGTGCAGCGGCGGGTGTTCCGGCGCATGAGCCTCACGGGACACGGCACGGTCGACGGCTATCTCGCCTGTGTCCGTGAGCACCGGCACGAGCAGCAGGCCCTCGTCCGCGATCTGCTCATCTCGGTCACAAAATTCTTCCGTGACCCGGAAGGCTACGCGCTCCTGCGCCGCGAGGTGATCGATCCGCTGGTGGACGCCGCCCGGCCCGGCGACACGCTGCGCGCGTGGGTGGCCGGTTGCGCCACCGGCGAAGAGGCATACTCGCTGGCGATCGAGTTGTTCGAGTCGGTCGCCCGGCGCGACGTCCGGCTGGGCGTGCAGATCTTCGCCACCGACGTCGACCATGAGGCCCTTTCCGTCGCGCGCGCGGGCGTCTATCCGCCGACCATCGCCGACCACGTGCCGGCGGAACGCCTCGGCACCTGGTTCGTCCCTGTCGAGGGACGCGGCTATCAGGTGTCTCCTCAGCTGCGTGATGCGGTGTCGTTTGCGGCACACGACGTCACACGGGATCCGCCGTTCTCGCGGATGCACCTGGTGAGCTGCCGCAACCTGCTCATCTACCTGCGGCCGCCCGCGCAGGAGCACGTGCTGCGCGTGCTGCACTACGCCCTGCTGCCCGGAGGCACCCTCTTTCTCGGCTCGTCCGAGTCGACGAGCAACCAGCACGACCTCTTCTCGACGATCTCCAAGCGGTGGCGCCTCTACCGGAAGGTCGGCCGCGCGCTGCCGCGCATGGTGCGGCGCGGCGGCATGCGGCAGCTCCAACCCCTCGACCTCCCCTCGCTCGACGCTGGCGGCGCCGGCGCCGGACGCAGCGCACGCCAGCAGGCAGGCGATCTGGCCCGGCGCCTGGTGCTGCAGTCACGGGTACCGCCGACGGTGGTGGTGGGCGCGCAGGGCACGGTGCTGTTCATGCACGGCGAGCTGCGGCCGTACCTGCGCTTCCCGGACGGCGATCCGCGCTTCGAGATTGCCGCGCTGGTGGACCCCGATCTCGCCACGCGTGTCCGCGCCGCACTCTACCGCTGCCGCCGGGATCGCGAGACCGTCGTGGCGTACTCCAGCCCCGAGCACGGCCACACCCGCCGCGTCCGAATCACCGCCACGCCCGCATTCGAACTGGGCGACGACGCCGTCATCCTGACCTTTGAGGACGTCGCGGAGACGGCCGACGAGCCCGCGCCCGCGATCGCCACGGAGACAGCCGCCACCGACGCCGTCCTCGAGCAGCTCGAACGCGAGCTGATCGCCACGCGCGAAGACCTGCGCAACACCGTCGAAGAGCTCGAGGCGTCGAACGAGGAGCTCCGTTCCTCGCACGAGGAGTCGACGTCGATGAACGAGGAGCTCCAGTCGGCCAACGAGGAGCTCGAAGCGACGGCAGAAGAGCTGACCACGCTGAACGCGCAGCTGCGCGAGAAGGTGGAGCAGCTCGAACACGCCAACGACGACCTCACGAACTTCTTCGAGAGCTCGCGTGTGGCGACGCTGTTCCTCGACGAGCGGCTCTGCATCAGGCGCTTCACGCCCGCAGCCGCCGAGCTCCTGCGGATCGGCCTGGCCGACACGGGCCGGTTCATCGGCGACATCGCGCGCGAGCTGCTGCAGGAAGGCCTCATCGCCGACGCCCGCGACGTGATGGCCGAGCGGGCACCGCTCTCACGCGAGCTCCACACGCGCGAGATGCGCTGGCTGCTGCGGCGCGTGCTGCCCTACCGCAGCGAGCGCGGGCCCGTCGAAGGCGTCGTGGTGACGTTCAACGACGTCACGGAGTTCAAGCTCACCGCGTCGCGGCTTGCCACCAGCGAGCAGCAGCAGGCGACGATCGCGCAGCTCGGACTGGTGGCGCTCGAGGAGCCCGACCTCCAGGCGTTCTTCGAGCGCACCGTGCAAAGCGTGCGGCAGACGCTGCGCGCCGACCTCTGCGGCATCCTGGAGCTGCAGCCTTCGGGTGAGGTGCTGCTGCTGCGGGCCGGCGCCGGATGGCGCGAGGGCCTCGTCGGCGACGTGACGGTCCCCCGCGGCAGCCGTTCGCACGCCGCCTTCGCGCTGGCCTCCAACGTCCCAATCGTCGTGCACGATCTGCCGTCGGATCGACGGTTCACGACGCCGCCGCTCCTCGACGAGCACGAGGTGCGCAGCAGCATGTCGTGCGTGATCGAGCGGGGCGACCAGCCGTATGGCCTGCTCGGCGTGCACACCCGCACCTCGCGCCGTTTCACCGACGAGGACGTGCACTTCCTCCAGGCCGTCGCGTCCGTGGTGGCAGGCGCCATCGCCCGGCATGCGACGCGCGTGCGGCTCGGACTCGAGAGCGCCGTGGCCACGGCGCTGAGCGACGCGCTGTCGCTCGATGCCGTGATGACCGACGTCAGCCGCGCGGCGGCGGCGCAGTTCGGTGAGGGTGCCGGCGAGCACTGGCAGCCCGACGAGGACGGCACCCCCCACCGCATTGCACGGTTCCCTTCCACGTCGGAGGCCGGCGACGCGCAGGCGGCCGACGCCCCGCCGCCGGTCGCGGCCGTCGCGACGCTCGTGAAGCGGGTGCTCGCATCCGGCCGCGCCGAGTGGGCGACCTCCGTCCGCGAGCCGCGTCCGACGCGGCTCGACACGACCGACGGGCCTGGCGCGCTGCGCTCGGCGATTGCGATCCCGGTGGTCGTCGGGTCGATGCGGACCGGTGTCTTCGTGCATCTCAGCCGCCGGCACATCCATGCGGACCGTGTGCTCCTCCAGAGCCTCGAGACGATAGGCCGGACGCTCGGCGACTGCGGCGAGCGGCTCGACGCGTCACGGCGCCTCACGGCAACCGTGGAGGGCGCACCCGTCGGCATCGCCGACCGTTCGCTCGACGGCCGCTGGCTGCGCGTCAACGACAGGCTCTGCGACATCACCGGCTATTCGCGCGAGGAGCTGCTGGGCCGGCCGTTCCGCGAGTTCGTGCATCCCGACGACTACGGCCGCGAGCACACGCTGGCCGAGGAACTGGCTTCCGGGGCGCGCAGCCGCTACGCCATCGAGAAGCGGTACGTGCGCCGGGACGGGCAGACCATCTGGGTGCTCGTCAGCGCGTCACTCGTCACCAACCCGTCGGGGCGTCCGGAATACACCGTCGTCGTCGTCGAGGACATCTCGGCCCGCAAGCGTGCCGAGCGCGAGTTGCGGCTGTCTGAGAGCCGGTTCCGCGACGTGCTGCGCGGGTCGCCGGTGCCGATGCTGCTGCAGGACGAGCACGGACGCGTGCTGGCGGTGAGCGATTCGTGGGCGGCCTTCACCGGCTTCACGCCCGACGACACGCCGACGTTCGACGACTGGGTGCGGCAGGCCTGCGTCGAAGGGACCGGCGCCGTGCAGGCGCTGCAGGCTGGCGGCGGCGCGCCTGACATGCCCGGCGTCGAGTGCGACATCCGGACGAAGCAGGGCGAGACGCGTACCGTGCAGCTGAGCGTCATGCCCCTGGCGCCCGGCGCCGACGGGCTGGGCCTCCGACTCGCCACGGTGTCCGACCTGACGGCGCAACGCGCGTACGAACGCGAGGTGGAGCATGCCAGCCAGCAGAAGGACGAGTTCATCGCGATGCTCAGCCACGAGCTGCGCAACCCGCTGGCGGCAATCCGGTCGGCGACCGAGGTCCTGAAGCGGATTGGCCACGGCACCCCCGCGGTGATGCACGCGCAGCAGGTGCTCGAGCGGCAGAGCACGCACATGGCCAGGCTCCTCGACGGCCTGCTCGACATCTCGCGCATCGTGCTCGGCCGCATCGACGTCGTCCGGGAGCCGCTGGACCTGTGCGCGCTCGTGCAGGAGGCGGCGGGCGATGCTCAGGAACTCGCCGCGGAGGCCGGCCTGACGCTGACGGTCGAGTGCGCCATCGCACCGGCCTGGGTGCTCGGCGATGCGGTGCGGCTGACGCAGGCCCTCGACAACCTGCTCGGCAACGCGCGCAAGTTCACGCCGTCGCCGGGCACGATTCACGTCTCGGTCGACGTCGAGGGCAGCGAGGCCGTGGTGCGCGTGCGCGACAGCGGCATCGGCATAGAAGCGGCGCTCCTGCCGCGGGTGTTCGAAGTGTTCCGCCAGGGAGCGCAGCGCATCGACCGCGCGCGGGGCGGCCTGGGCCTCGGGCTGGCCCTGGTGAAACTGCTCGTCGAGCGGCAGGGCGGCACGGTTTCGGCGGCCAGCGACGGAGAGGGGCGCGGGGCCGAGTTCACGATTCGGCTGCCCCTGGCGGAGGCACCAGCTCCGCATGCGTCGGCCGATACGGCGCCGACGCCCGTCTCGCGCCGCGTCCTGGTGGTGGAGGACAGCGAGGACGGCGCCGAGATGATGAAGCTGCTGCTCGAGCAGCTCGGCCACCAGGTACTGACGGCCACCCGCGGCGCCGACGCCATCGCAGCCGCGCGGCAGACCCCGCTCGACATCGTCCTCTGCGACCTGGGGCTGCCCGACGGCGTGACCGGCTACGACGTGGCTCGCACGCTGCGGGCAGACGACGCGGCGCGTCACATCAGGCTCGTGGCGCTCACAGGCTACGGACGACCGGAAGACCGCGCCAGGACGGCGGCGGCGGGCTTCGACGAGCACCTGACCAAGCCGGTGGCCATCGACGATCTCGAGCGCGTGCTCCGTGAGCTGCCGGCGGCTCAGGACGAGTAGCGGTCGTCGCGCCAGGGGTGCGCCGTGTTCGAATAGCCCCGCTCTTCCCAGAATCCCGGCCTGTCGGCGGTGAGCACCTCGAGCCGCGAGATCCACTTGGCGCCCTTCCACGCGTACAGCTGCGGCGTGACGACCCGGCAAGGCCCGCCGTGCTCGAGCTCGAGCGGCCGCCCGTCGAACGTGTGCGCAAGCAGCACGTCGGGCGAGAGCGCCTCGGCCATCGGCAGGTTGGTGGTGTAGCCGTCGTAGGCGTAACACATCACCGCCTGTGCCGAGTCGAGCGGTTCGGCAGCAGCGAGCACGTCGGCAAGCCTCACACCCCGCCAGGGCATGTCGAGGCGCGACCAGGTCGTCACACAGTGGAAGTCGCTCGTGTCGTCCACGTGCTCGAAGTCACGCATGAAGTCGTCCCAGGTCAGGATGTACGGCCGCGCCACGGCGCCGTATACGCGGAGCCGCCACTTGTCGGTCGTCACGACGGGACGGCCGCCGAGATCGAGCACGGGCCACTTGCGCGTCTCCACCTGACCGGGCGGCAGCCTCGGCATCCCGTGCCGATTGGGCGGGCCACTTCCGAGGGGCCGCGCGTCCGCTACCGATGGCCTCGCGGCGATGTCGCGCAGGAAGCGCTCGCGCAGCTTCATGCGGGCGGCGACGACGCGGGCCTGCTTGTCGCTCATGGCAGCGTGCCGTGCCCGACGCGAGCAGGCTGGAAGGCATCCATGCTGACGATCGTACCGCGCCGCCGCGCTGCGTGCCTCAGGGCGCGGTTGCCCGCCTCCGTGACGCGATCGGCCACCGCGTCATGCGACCGTAGATGACGGTCGCCGCCATCAACAGCAGCACGAACGTGATGACCGCGGAGCTGTACTCGGCACGCAACACGTGGAGGACCGTCGCCGAGACCATCACGATGACGATGCCGGCGGCGGCAGCAGGCACGAGCCACGGCAGGATGCGCGTCACGCCGGGCAGCGTGAGGCCCACCGCCGCGAGGACCTCCGCGGTACCGAGAAAGACCTGGAACCAGCGCGGCAGCTGCTCGTTCATGATCGCGGCGATTTCCGGCGGCGGCGCCAGCATCATCACGCCATGCGCGAGAAAGGCGACGGCCAGCAGCAGCTGAAGGATCCACAACACGACGTTCATCGACATACCTCCTGACACGCATTCGGCGTGCCTCCAGGACCTGGTCGATCCGTCAGACGCCTGTTCGACAGCCGCGGGCCGGCTCCTTTCGAGGACGGTCCGGCTGCTTGCGCTGTCCTCCTGTAGCGCCTCACCTGGGTGTCGCCGCCGTTCGACCACTTCCTTAGCGGCCTCCACGGTCGGCATACGGTTTGCTCAACCGTCTGTCAGGGTCAATCGTGACCGCGGAAGGAAGGTCGCAGGTGAATCGCATCAGAACTGCAACCGTGGCAGCGCTCCTGGCAACGTTCGTCGGCCTGCAGGCCGCGCCCGTGGCTGCCGCCGATGACGATCAGCGCCGACCCCGGCGTGACCGCTACGAGGACCGGCGCGACCGGCACGAACGCCGGGCACAGCGGCGGGATTACCGCCGGGATCGCTACGAGGCACGGCGCGATTACTGGGACGCGGCGCGCTACTACCGCCGCAACGACCATCGCTATCGTCCGCGCCGGATGAGCCGGCACGACCGCATCTACCGCGGCTCAGACAACCGCTACTACTGCCGGCGTGACGACGGGACCGCCGGGCTCATCGTCGGCGGCGTGGCCGGAGGCGTGCTCGGGAACATCATCGCCCCGGGCCAGTCGAAGACCATCGGGACCATCATCGGGGCCGGCGCCGGCGCGCTGATCGGACGGGCGATCGACGAGGGCAACATCATCTGCGAGTGACCGCGAGGTACGCCTCGGCGTACCTGCGGCCCAGCGTGCGGGCCGAGTCGGCGTCGAAGTGCACCCCGTCGCCCTTGTGCGTCAGGCCGTCGGCGCTGACGCATGCGGCGGCGGGGACGACGTCGGGCAGTGCGCGATGGGCGGCGTCGATCGCTTCGCGGTGGACGTCCCAGGGTCGTCCCTCGAAGCGCCCGAGCCTGCCGGCAATGAACGGCAGCGCGGGAGCCTGCAGTTCGGCGCGCCAGCGAGCGACCAGCGCGTGCAGCTTCTGCGCGTAGGCCCCCGACAACTCCGCCGTGGCGTCCGACTCCCCCTGATGCCACAGGATCCCCTTCAGCGTTCCCGCTTCTGACGCTTCGCGCGCGCGCCGCAGGGCGTCGTCCCACGGGTAGCTTTTCGTGGGCGGGTAGTAGGCGCCCGGCTGCCACGCGTCGATGGGCGAGCCGCCGACCGCCGCGGGGATCAATCCAACAGTGATCCCGGGGTTCGCTTCGGCGACCGCGACGCCGAATGCCCGCCCGGGCCCGACGCCCACGATGTCCGGCTTGTCGAAGTGCATCGGCTCGACGGCAGGCACCCAGGTACCGTCGCGTGCGAGCATCAGGACGCGCGGATGCGGCTCGCGATCCTGCGGCGCGACCTCACCCCGTCCGGCCATGTTCGACTGGCCGACGAGCAGGAACAGGTGAAACCGCTCCCTGTCCGGCAACTCGGGCGCCTGCGCCGTGGCAGGGGCGGCAAGGCACGCCGCGAAGCCAGCGGCCAGTACCGCGGTGGCGCTGGCGCGCCGGACGAGGTGCAGCAGGCATCGACGGCGTCCGGTCCTCGTCACGAGACACGCTCCTCGTAGTACTCCCGCAGCAGCGCGTCCATCAGGCGCGTCGTCCGTGCGCCGCTGTCGCCGGTGCTGGGGCAGGTGCCCACGCCATTGAGCGCATCCACGATGGTCTGGATCAAGGGCTGCTGGACGTGCGGCGGATGCGGCACCGCTATCGTCCGCGCGCCGTCGCGGCGCTCGACGGTCACCGGCGCTTCGTCGAAGGTCGAAAAGACGACGCGCCCTTCCGTGCCGACAATCGCCACCTCGTCTCGATCCGCGTCCGCCGTGAAGCACCACAGGCCGGTGCCTCGCACGCCCGACGCGAACGTCAGCGACGCCGCGACAGTGTCCTCGGCCTCGTAGTGGCCGCCGAGGTTCGCGGCGTCGCCGCGGACGCCGGCAATCGGGCCCAGGAGGCAATCGAGGAGGTCGAGCGTGTGCGACGCCAGGTCCACGAAGAAGCCGCCGCCCGCTATCGCAGGATCCACGCGCCACGGCAGTGGCCCGTCCGTGACGACGTGACGCCGGTACAGCGTCACCGACACCGCGCGCACAGGGCCGATGGCGCCGCCGTCGAGGATGGCCTTCACCCGCAGGAAGCGCGGAAGCGCGCGGCGATAGTAAGCCGTGAAGAGCGGAACACCGGCGTCGCGGCAGGCGTCGATCATCTCGTCGCACTCGGCGGCGTTCATCGCCATCGGCTTCTCGACGTACACCGGTTTGTGGTGACGTGCCGCGAGCACCGTGTAAGCACGGTGGCGGTACGGCGGCGTGGCCACGTACACGGCATCCACGTCCGGGTCGGTCACGAGCGCCTCGGCGCTGTCGTACCAGCGCGGCACGCCGTGACGCCGTGCGTAATCGCGGGCGAGCTCGCCGTTGCGCCGCATCACCGCCACGAGCGCGGAGTGCGCCGCCTTCGAGAAGGCTGGTCCGCTCTTTACCTCGGTCACGTCGCCACAGCCGATGATGCCCCAGCGGATCGTCCGCATCAGCGCGACCTGTACGGTCCGTGGACCGCCGTCACGCGCAGCGACTCGTCGCCGTCGTCGAGCACGAACGCGCGGTAGGTGTCGCCGCCGCGATCGACGCGGATGACGATGTGTCCGCGGCTGCTGCGAAGCTGATCGAGCATCGTCCCTATCACCGCGCGGTTGGCCGGCGACATGTTCGTCGCCAGCACGTCCCGATCCCCCGGATACAGGCGCTTCGACAGCATGCGGTCGAGGACGTCGTGCGCGGGGTGATCCGACGACCACACCTGCATGATCCACACGCGCGGCTGGAGCGCGGCGACGAAGTACGCGTTTGTGGAGTCGCGGTTGCCGTGGTGGTTCACGGCAGCGACGTCGACCGCGCCCACGGCCTGGGCGACGGGCGTCTCCACGTCCTGCCAGGCCGGGAAACCGGGGCGCACCATGCCCGGGATATCGCCGCCCGTGTAGAAGTCGAACCGGCCGTAGCTGACGCGGATGCCCAGGCTCGACTGGTTCTCGGTGGGATGGTCCACGGCAGGCAGCGCCTGCCAGTTCTCCGGGAAGCGGCTGCGCGTCGCCTGCCCGACGCCGGTCCACACGTCGCCGTTGACCGCGATGTTGCGGACGCTGAACTCCGGATACTCCTGCGGCGCGCGCCGCAGCGTGATCTGGTCGTCACGCCCGGCCACGAAGCGCGCCATGCGCCCGGGGTTCGCCCGGACGAACGTCAGGTACCGACCGCTCGATCCCGAGTCGGACGGCGCCGCCGGCGGGCCGTAGTCGGGCCAGCCGCGGTCGAGCAGCGTCCCGATTGGCACGTGACGCGCCAGTTCGGGATACGCGCCCATGTGGTCGTCGTGCAGATGCGACACGAGCGCGTAGTCGAGGGCAGGCTCGCGAAACGGTTCCAGCACCCGCGTGACGTAGCGTGCGATGCGCTCGCCGATGGGACGAGATTCGTCGAAGACCGCAGGCACCCCACGCGGCGACCCCGGAACGGCACCGCCGTCGCCCGCATCGAACTGCAGCGTCGTCCCGTCAGGAAGGATCAGCAGCGCCGCGTCGCCGCGGGCCGTGTTGATGAAGTGGATGTCGAGGTTGCCGGGCTGCCACGGCGGCAGCGGGGCGCCGGCCTCCTGAGCCGCGCCGGGCGCGGCGATGAACGACACGAGGCCGGCAAGGAAGATGACGACGCGCGGCCAGGACGAACCCGGGCGCGAGGCACGACGAGTGGTTGTCTGCACGAGCACGGTCCAGATGGTAGACCCAAACAGCCCCGACCACGCCAGCACGCGCAGCGGCGTCCGGGCGGTAGCCGCGGGGGTGGATCTGGTCGTCGCCCTGCCCTGTCGAGGCA
>JBIQIB010000122.1:0-12149 GCA_044508265.1 Acidobacteriota bacterium | reverse complement strand
GATGCCAGGGCGAGCTTCACGGCCCGTTCGCTGTCGTCGGCCGCGAGGGGCTCGAGCGCCAGCCACGTCATCAGCGGCAGGTTGTGATCGCTCGCATGCTGCCCGCCGCCCGCGTGCAGGGCCTCGACGATCGGCCAGCGCTGCTCCAGCGGCAGGCGTTGCGCGGCGCTTGCCAGGTAGAGGGAAACGGCCGGCGAATGGTCGGTGCGTGCCAGAGCCGTCAAGGCGTCATGCACGGCTGGCGACACGCCGCCGTCCTCGGCGGCCAGCTGCACGGTCCAGGCGCGCACGTGCACGTCCTCGTGTTTCGTCAGCGCGACGAGGTCCGCGTCCTCGAGGCCGCCCACGACGTGCAGGGCCCACAGCAGACGCAGGCGTGCCTCCGTGGATGCCGGCGGATGATGGCCCTCCGGCGCCGGTGTCGCGGGGGGCGGTGTCCCGTCGAGGCCGAGCCTGGCGCGGAGCGTCGGGATCGTGTTGGCGGCGAGTCGCCCGCTCGCCGCACGCTCCTGCAGCACCCGCCGCGCATGACGCACGTGCCACTCGTTGCGCCGCGTGAGCGCGTCGACGAGTGCGTCGTCGGGCTGCGCCTGGACGTTCGGCCTGGTGGTGGGCGTGTCGCCGTAGACGACCTTGAAGATGCGGCCGTTGCCGCGGTCGGGCACCTCCGGATCGTTGAGGTGGCACTGCTCCTGGTCGTACCAGTCGATCATGAACACCGAGCCGTCCTGGTCGTACTGGAGGTTGACCACCTGCGACCACGGGTCGTTGAACTCGAGGAAGTCGGCGCCGTGGCGCCCCACGTAGCTGCTGCCGCTCGGCTCGAGCAGATCCATGTTGATGCGTGCGCCATGGATGTTGCTCATGAACGTCTGGCCGCGATACTGCTCGGGCCAGCTTCCGCCGAGGTACACCATCAGGCCGGCGTGCGCGTGCCCGCCGCCGAGCGCCGAGCTCTTGTCGTTGCCGTCCCAGGGAGACTCGCCGGTGTAGTGCAGGTGGTCGGCGATCGTGCGCAGGTCGTCGTAGACGTGGGGATTGAAGTGCTGGCCCGCCTGTCGCTGGTAGCGCCCGCCCTGGACGATGTGCCACAGGTGAGGAATCACGCACGCTTCGGTGATGGCGTGGCCGAGGTCGGTGAAATCGAGCCCCCACGGATTGCTCAGGCCCTCGGAGAAGATCTCGAACCGGCGCTCCGTCGGATGGAAGCGCCAGATGCCGCCGTTGATCTTCAGGCGGTCGGCGTCGGGCGTGCCCGGGACGCCGACGGTGCTGTTGGTGAACACGCCGTGGGCCCCGTAGAGCCATCCGTCGGGGCCCCACGTCAGGCTGTTGAGCGTCTCGTGCGTGTCTTCGTAGCCCCAGCCGTCGAGCATCACCTGCGGCGGCCCCGCCGGCTTCGGCTCGTCGCCGTCCTCCATGGGGATGTACAGGAGGTAGGGCGCGGCACCCACCCACACGCCACCGAACCCGACCTCGATGGCGCTGACGAGATTCAGGTCGTCGGCAAAGATGGTCCGGCGATCGAACCGGCCGTCGCCGTCGGTGTCGTCGAACACCAGGATGCGATCCTTGCCTTCGCCTTCAGGCTCGCGGACGGGATACGCGTAGGCCTCCGCCACCCACACGCGGCCGCGGTCGTCGATTGCAAAGCCGATCGGCTGCCGGACGTCGGGCTCCCCGGCATAGGCGTATGCCTTGAACCCTTCGGGCATGGTGATCGCATCGGCGGCCTCGACGGGACGCAGGCCGCGGAATGGCGCCGTGAGCCGCGGATCCTCGCCTTCGTCCTCGTCGTCCGCGGCGGCGGACGGTCGGGGCGGACGACGCTGCAGGTGCAGGAACGTGCCCTTCTTGTTGCCGATGACGACGTCGAGCAGCCCGTCGCGGTTGACGTCGCCGACGACGACCTGCGTGCCGACGCCCGAGTCGTCGTGGATCAGCCGCGGCACCCATTGCACGTCGGTCCCCCGGCGTACCAGCTCGAACCAGTAGATGACCGCCGGCGCATTGGGCTCGGGGTCGCCGTCGCGTCCGTGCGCCCAGAACCGCTTGCCCGTGACGATGTCCTTGAGGCCGTCGCCGTTGATGTCGGCGAGCTCGATGGCATGCACCTGCGAGAAGACGACGCCCTCCGCGCTGTCCTCCGGCCGCTCGCCCATGATGAGGTGCCGTTCGAACGAGCCGTCGGCGCGCTGCTCCCACCAGGCCAGCCCGTAGCCGTGCGCCTCCAGGCTGCCGATGACGTCAGGCCTTCCGTCGTCGTTGACGTCGTAGGCAAAGTACTGCGCGCCCCTGCCGAAGTCCGTCTCGTGGCGCTGCCATAGCGGGTGGCCCTCGCGTGAGGCCGGCTGTTCCCACCAGCCGGTGCCCTCGATGATGTCGAGCCGCCCGTCGCCGTTGACGTCACCCACGCCGAGACCGTGCGTGAAATTCGCCAGCTGCAGGTCCGGCGAAATCGGCCTGAACGTCCACGGTTGGCGCGGGTCGTCGGAGGTCTGCTCCCAGTAGCCGAACGCGCCCGCCGAGTTGCAGACGATGCGCCGGCGCCCGTCGCCGAAGAGGTCCACATAAGTGGGCGACTCGTTGTCCACACGATCGGCGACGACATGGCGCGTCCAGTGCCTGTAGGCGCCGCGCGGGTTCTCGTACCACGACGCGTCCTTGCCGGGGAAGCCGATGATCAGGATGTCGAGCCAGCCGTCGTCGTTGAAGTCGTCGGTGTACGCGAAGAAGTTGTCGGAATAGGCGAGCTCGGTGCCGAGCGCGCCTTCGAAGCCCGGGATGGTGGCGGTGCTGCCGTCAGGCCGTCGGCGCTCGAAGAACTCCGTGGCGGGGTAGTACTCGTGGCGCGAACGGAGCGACGGGCCCTCGTACCAGTACGGGCCGGAGATGACGTCGACCTGCCCGTCACGGTTGATGTCGCCGTAGCTGGCCCCTTCACTCCAGAAGTGGTCGTCCAGCTGGAAGGTCTCGAACGACGGCGTTTCGATGGCGGCACCCGGGTCCTGCACGGTGGGGTGCATCCCCGGCAGGTGGGCGGTGGACACGACGGCGCCGGCCGAGAGGACGACGAGGATCGCAAGACGAGCGAGTGGTGCCTGAGCCTGAGTGGGCACGGCCATTTCTCCCCTGAGCTGGATGTGACGCGGTTCATCCTAGCGCAAGGAGGCACAGAGCGAGGAATGGAGGAACGGAGGAAAGAGGAATGGAGGAGGAGGAGTGGAGGAGGGAGGAAGGGAGGAGAGGAATGGAGGAGGGAGGACGGGAGGAGAGGAGGAGCAAGCGCGCCGGGGACGGGGCACCGGCGCGCTCGGACGCCGATGCTCCGTCACGACGTGGCGTTTACCTCAACTGATCGTTCAGGGCTTTCACGGCGGCGGGGTCGAACTTGAACTTGCGGTCATAGGTAAGCAGACCGTTGATCTCCTGCTCGACGTCGGTGATCTGCGTGTAGCAGATGCCGATGATGCCCGGCAGCCTCGCCAGCGCGTCGTAGAGTCCCTTCAGCCGTTCGAAGGCCGCCTCGGCCGACGGTTCGACGCCGGCGTAGCCCCATGCGCCCTCCGGGACGGGCGAGTTCGGCGCGCGGTACGCGATGCCGCCGAACTCCGACAGGAACACTGGCGATCCGTTGTACTCGTAGCCCGGCACGAGGGCCGCCTTGCCGTTGTCCGGAATCCGGGCGCCCGGCTCGGTCAGGTGCCGGTACTTCGCGTACAGCTCGTCCCCCGCGCGGGCGTAGTCGTGGATTCCGAAGAGATCGGTCGTGTCCACGTGCTCCCAGCCGTCGTTCTCGATGACGAGGCGTGAGCTGTCGATCGACCTGGTCAGCATGTAGTTCGCCTTGAGGTGCATCTGCTGCCGCGGGCTGCGCAGGTCGGGCGTGCCCCAGCTCTCGTTGATGGGAATCCACATGATGATCGACGGGTGGTTGACGTCACGCGCGAGCACCTCGAGCCACTCGCGCGTGAAGCGCGAGACGTACTCGTCCTCGAACAGGTACGCGTTGGCCATCTCGCCCGATATCAGGAACCCCATTCGATCGGCCCAGTAGAGGAAGCGGGGATCCTCCACCTTCTGGTGCTTGCGCGCGCCGTTGAAGCCCATGTCCATCGCGGCCTTGATGTCGAACTGCATGGCCTCGTCGGAAGGCGGCGTCAGCAGGCTCTCGGGCCAGTAGCCCTGGTCGAGCACCATCTTCAGGTAGAGCCGGCGGCCGTTGAGCTGCACGCCGTGCGCGTCGCGCGTGATCTCGCGATAGCCGTAGTAGGTATGGACGGTGTCGAGCACCGTCGTGCCGCGCCGCACCTCGAGCGCCACCGTGTAGAGATTGCCGCGTCCGACGCCCCACGTCTGCGGGTCGTGGACGCGCACGGCGAGGCTGGCCCGCGGCCCGTCGGCCGTCGCACTGCCGCTGGCGACCTCGGTCTCACCGAAGCGGACCGTCGCGTGGAGCGTGAGCCCGTCGGCTGGCCGCGCGAGGCGCGCGTCGAACCGCACGGCGCCGTCCATTGACGGCGTGATCCGCACGGAGTCGAGGTAGCTCTCGCCAGCCGCCTCGAGCCAGACGGGCTGCCAGATGCCCGTCGTGCGTGTGTAGAAGATGCTTTCCGACTGCTCCTTCCAGTACTGCTTGCCGCGCGGGACGAAGCGATCCGTCGGCGGGTCCCATGCCCGCACGACCAGGTCGTTGGCGCCCGGGACGAGCAGGTCGGTGACGTCGAACCCGAACGGCGTGCTGCCGCCCTCATGCTCGCCGAGCCGCTGGCCGTTGAGCCACACCGTCGCGTGGTAGTCGACGGCGCCAAACTTCAGGAGCACCCGCCGGCCCTGCCAGCCGTCGGGAATGGTGACGCTGCGCCGGTACCACACCCAGGGATGGAAGGACGTGTCGCCGATGCCGCTCAGCCGGCTCTCGAAGGCAAACGGCACGACGATCGTCCTGTCGAACGACCGACCCGGTTCGTACCACCGTTCCCGCAGTCCGACGTCGCCATCGTCGAAGGCGAACTGCCAGGGGCCGTTCAGCGTCTGCCAGTCGCGGCGCTCGAACTGCGGCTGCGGAAATTCGGGGCGGGGCACCGCCGGCTGGGCGAGGGCCGAGGATGCGGCCAGGACGAGGGCGGGGACGCACGCCCAGGCGGCCCGGAGGGACCGCGGGCGCGTCCGGTGGCGCCGGAAGACACGAAGCACCTGAGGCATGCGGCGCAAGGTAGCACGATCCCGGCCTCCGGCGGCGACTGGAGCGGGACGCTATAATTCGGGTTTGGCCGTCTCCCCTGAAGAGGACTCCTCGTACCGTGGCTGACTATTCCCCGCAGGACATCGAACGCAAGTGGCAGCAGCGCTGGGCCGACACCGGCGCCTTCGAGGTGGTCGAAGACCCGGCGAAGGAGAAGTTCTACTGCCTCGAGATGTTCGCCTACCCGTCCGGGCGCGCCCACGTCGGCCACGTGCGCAACTACATGATTGGCGACGTCGTGGCCCGGCTGAAGCGCATGCAGGGCTTCAACGTGCTGCATCCCTTCGGCTGGGACGCCTTCGGCCTGCCGGCCGAGAACGCGGCCATCAAGAACAACCTCCACCCGGAGGACTGGACGCTCGAGAACATCGCGTACATGAAGGGGCAGCTGCAGCGTCTCGGCATCAGCTACGCGTGGGGGCGCGAGCTGGCCACGTGCCTGCCCGACTACTACCACTGGAACCAGTGGCTCTTCGTCCGCATGTTCGAGCGCGACCTGGCGTACCGCCGACGCTCGACGGTCAACTGGTGCCCGCGCTGTCTCACGGTGCTCGCCAACGAGCAGGTGATCGACGGCGCCTGCTGGCGATGCGGCACGCACGTCACGTCGCGCGAGCTCGAGCAGTGGTTCCTGCGGATTACCCACTACGCCGAGGAACTGCTGGAGGGCACCACGCGGCTGCCCGACTGGCCCGAGAAGGTGCTGACGATGCAGCGCAACTGGATCGGGAAGTCGGAGGGCGTGCAGGCGACCTTCCCGCTGGCCGATGCCGGAGGCGGGCCGACGTCGGAGGGCATCGAGATCTTCACGACGCGCATCGACACGATCTTCGGCGCGACGTTCGTGCTGATCGCGCCGGAGCACGAGCTGGTCGAGCGCTTCGCCGGCGAGTCGGACGACCCGGCCGGCTTCCGCGCGCGCGCCGAGCGCTTCCGGCAACAGGACCGCCTCGGCCGCATCTCCGGCGAGGTAGGCAAGGAGGGCTTCGACACGGGCCGGCGCGTCGTGAATCCCTTTACCGGTGAGACGGTACCGGTCTGGGTGGCCAACTTCGTGCTCGGCGGCTATGGGACGGGCGCCATCATGGCCGTGCCCGCGCACGACCAGCGCGACTTCGAGTTCGCGCGGACCTACGGGCTGCCCGTCGTGCCTGTCGTCGCCCCCGCCGGCACCGAGGCGCTGCCTGGCGACGCGATGACCGAGGCGTTCACCGAGTACGGCGTCAGCGTCCATTCGGGCGAGTTCAGCGGCCGGCCGACCGCCGACGCGTGGCAGGCGATGGCCGACTGGGCGGAGGCCCGCGGCATCGGGCGCCGGACCGTCCAGTACCGGCTGAAGGACTGGGGGGTGTCGCGCCAGCGCTACTGGGGCACGCCCATCCCCATCATCCACTGCCCGACGTGCGGCGTCGTCCCGGTGCCGGACGAACAGCTGCCGGTCGTGCTGCCGAAGGTCGTGGCATTCAGTGGAAAGGGTGAATCGCCGCTGGCGCAGGTGCCGGAGTTCGTCAACGTCGCGTGTCCGACGTGCGGTGCGGCCGCCCGGCGTGAGACGGACACGATGGACACGTTCTTCGACTCGTCCTGGTACTTCTACCGGTTCACCGACGCCAGCAACGGCTCGGCGCCGTTCGAGCCGGCGAAGTGCAACTACTGGGCCCCTGTCGACTTCTACAGCGGCGGCGTCGAGCACGCGATCCTGCACCTGATCTACTCGCGGTTCTTCGCGCGCGTCTTCCGCGACCTCGGCATGGTGAATCACGACGAGCCGTTCGCCCGCCTGCTCACGCAGGGCATGGTCCTGAAGGACGGTCAGGTCATGTCGAAGTCGAAGGGCAACGTCGTCGATCCCGACGCGATGATCGAGCGCTACGGCGCCGATGCCCTGCGGCTGTACGTCATGTTCGTCGCGCCCCCGGAAAAGGAGGTCGAGTGGACGGACACGGGGCTCGAAGGCAGCTTCCGCTTTCTGGCGCGCGTGTGGCGGCTGGTCGAGCCGCTTGCGCCCGTGCTCGCCGGCGCCCAGGCCGTGGCCGCCGCGGGCGACCTGTCGGCCGACGAGCGCGCCCTGCGGCGCAGGACGCATCAGACCATCGCCAGGGTCACCGACGACCTGTATCCGCGGGTCCACCTGAACACGGCCATCTCCGGCCTGATGGAGCTGGTCAACGAGCTCTACTCGTTTACCGAGCGGACCGGCCTCTACAAGCCGGGCCGCCGTGGCGAACAGGAACGGACGGGCGACGAGACAGCCGCCGCGACGCCAGGGACGCTGGCCGTCGCGCGCGAAGCCGTCGAGGCGCTCGTGCTGATGCTGTCGCCCTTCGCCCCGCACATGGCCGAGGAGTTGTGGGAAGCGCTGGGCCACGACGAAGGTGTCGTGGCGGCCGGGTGGCCGGCGGTGGACGCGGACGCCGCGAAGGCCGAGGCGCTGACGCTGCCGGTGCAGGTCAACGGCAAGGTGCGCGGCCGCGTCACCGTCCCTGCGGACGCCGACGAGGCGGCGATCCGGGAGGCAGCGCTGGCCGACGCGAACGTCAGGGCGCACACCGAAGGGAAGGACGTCGTGAAGGTGATCGTGGCCAACGGGCGCCTCGTGAGCGTCGTCGTCAGGGAGGCCCGGTGAGCGGCGGACGTCCGGCGCGCACGTCGCGGCGGCAGGTGCTCGCGGCGGGGCTGGCAGGCGCGGCCGGCGTAGTCTCTGCTGCCTGCGGGTACTCGCTGGCCGGACGCGGGAACTTCCTGCCGTCGTACATCCGCGTCATCGGCATCCCGCAGTTCACCAACAACACGACGGTGTTCGATCTGGAGCGGACGCTGACCGAGCGCGTGCGCACGGAGTTCATCGGGCGCGGCCGGTACCAGGTGGTGCCCGACACCGAGGGCGTGGATGCCGTCCTCAACGGCACGATCGTCGGCGTGGCGCTCGAGCCGACGGGCTTCGACCAGAACAACCAGGCCACGCGCTACCTGTTCCGCATGACGCTCAGTCTCGAGTTCAAGGACGTCCGGGCGGACAAGGTGATCTGGGCCAACGCCTCGCAGCAGTTCGACGAGGAGTACGACCTCACGACGGGCACCGGGCCCACCGATGCCAGCGCCTTCCTCGGACAGGATCGGACGGCGCTCGATCGCGTCGCCAACGACGTCGCGCGCCGCACGGTCAGTGCCATCCTCGAAGCCTTCTGACGTGCGCGGCAAGCCCCTGACCTCCGACACGCTGCCAGAGCATCTGGCCCAGGGGCCGGCGCCGCTCTACCTCGTCGTGGGCGATGACGAGCGCGCGAAGGACGAAGCGGTGGCGGCGTTTGTCGCGCTGGTCGATCCGTCGCTGCAGGCGCTCGACGTCGAGCGGTTCCATGGCGACGCCGACCCGGCCGCCGTCGTTGCCGCCGCGCGCACGCTGCCGATGCTCTCGGAGCGTCGCGTCATCCTCTACCTGCACGTCGAACGGCTCTTCAAGACACGCAGGAAAGCGGGCGCTCGCGACGACGACGCGACCGACGCCGAGGACGAGTCACGGAGCGACCTGGGCGCCCTCGAAGCGTATGTCGCTGATCCGCAGCCGCCGAACGTCCTGGTGCTCGTCGCTGCCTCGATCAACAGGGCGATGCGCCTCGGGAAGCTGCTCGACAAGCACGCGGTGCTGGTCGACTGCCGCGGGATCGAGACGGAAGGCGTCCGTCCGGACGCCGCCCTGCGCGAGGCCATGCAGTTTGCGGCCAGGCAGCTGCGCAAGGCGGGGAAGGGCATCGAGAGAGACGCGCTCGTCATGCTGGTCGAGCGTGCCGGCCCGAACGTCGGACGCCTGCGTGGTGACGTCGAACGGCTCGCGCTCTTCGTCGGCGACGCGCCGACGATCACCGCCGCGGCCGTCCAGGCGGTGGTCGGCGCGGCCAAGAGCCTCGACGACTGGGGCGTCACCAACGCCATCCAGGCGCGCGACGCCGCCGCGGCGCTGCGCCTGCTGGCGCTTGCGCTCGACAACGGCAGCGTGCCGTTCATGGTGCTCGGTCAGCTCGGGTGGTGGGTGCGGTCGAAGATGCCGCAGGTGGACCCGTCACGGGTGGCCGACGCCGTCCGGGCCGTGTACCGCGCCGACGGCGCGATGAAGTCGGGCGGGCAGCCCAGGATCGTGCTCGAACGACTGGTGGTGGAGTTGTGCGGGCCGGCCCGACGGCCGGCCATCGAAGGGCGGGGAGCCGGCCGGACGGCCGGAGCGCCTATGCGGAGGCCAGGCCGTTGAGGCGCTTCGCGATGCGCGACTTGTAGCGGCTCGCGGCGTTGTCGTGGATGACGCCCTTGGCAGCCATCTTGTCGATCAGCGAGACCGTCTGGTTCAGCTGGCTCTGCGCGGTGCTCGCATCGCCATCGGTCAGGGCCTTGCGGATGCTCTTGAGCGCCGAACGCAGCCGCGTCCGCGACTGGCGGTTGGCGTTCCGGTTCTCGATGCTCTGCTTGTGCGCCTTCAGCGCCGACTTGTGAGTGGCCACAACGATTCCTCGTACTCGCGTCAATGAACGGGCGGCGGCTCCGGGGCCGCCTGCAAACGTCGAAGTATAGCACGGTTGGCCCGGCCGCGACCGGCCCGGCGCGCTACTGCCGCCCTTTCAGGCGGCGCAGCGCCCGCCGCTGGCGCTTGTCGGGAGCCACGACGGGACCGCGCGGACGCGTGTCGCGCAGCAGCTGCTGAAATGCCTGCTCCTCGGGCGTGGGCGGAGGCGTGACGTCCTCATACATGAACGCCCGGGCTTCGGCCTTGGCGAGGTGCTGTGTCGCCGTCGCGCGCACCACGATCTGCTGCTTCCGGCCCATCGGACGGGTGATCACGACGGTGTCGCCGGGGCGCACCTCGCGGTTGGGCCGGCCGCGGGCCCCGTTCACGTCCACCTTCCCGCCCTTGACAGCCTGCTGGGCGGCCGAGCGCGTCTTGAACAGACACGCGACGTCGAGCCAGACATCGAGGCGGACGGGTGTGTCGCCGATGCCGCGCGGCACCTGCGCAGGCGCGTCAGCACCGGCAGGAGGCCCGGCCTCGCCGTGGGCGGGCGAGTCGTCGTCGCGCGACGAAACGGGGCGGTCTGGAGGGGTGTCGGATCTGCGCATCGGGCGTCGCTCCTGCTATCGTGAGGCGTATGGGCTTCCTCGTCCAATGGATCGTCGTGGCGATCGCGCTCGCGGTGACGGCGTACATCGTCCCCGGCGTCATCATCGAGTCGGGCGTGGCGCTGGCGTTTGCGGCGCTCGTGCTCGGCCTGGTCAACGCGCTCGTCCGGCCGCTCATCACGCTGCTGACGCTGCCGCTGACCCTGCTGACGCTCGGACTGTTCTATCTCGTGGTCAACGGCCTGGCGTTCGCGCTTGCGGCGGGCATCACGCCCGGCTTCGACGTCGCGGGTTTCGGCAGCGCCGTGATCGGGGCGCTGCTCGTCAGCATCGTAAGCTGGGCCGTTGGCGCGGCGTTCAAGGGCTGACCGGATGCTGGGTACCTTGCTGAAGACGCTCGGTCTCGGAGGCGTGGACGACGGCGCGGTGGAGACGGAGACCGTGGGCGCGATTGCCGAGGCGATCGACGGGCTGCAGGCCGAGCGGGCACGCTTCGTCGCCGCGTTTGCCTATCTGCTGAGCCGCGTGGCGCTTGCCGACCACGAGGTCACGACGGGCGAACGCGAGACGATGGAACGTCAGCTGACCGAACTCGCGGGTGGCCTGTCCGGCGCGCAGGTGTCCGACGCCGTCGGCCGTGCGGTACGCGCGACGGGCCGCCACGGCGCGACCGAGGACTACCAGGTGGCGCGCGAGTTTGCGTCGCTGGCCACGGACGAAGAGAAGCTCCGCCTGGTACGGTGCCTGTTCGCGTTGTCGGCGCATCACGGCATCTCGACGTCCGAGGACAACGAGATCAGCCGGATTGCGACGGCACTGCGGGTGGAGCAGCGGCAGGTGGCGAAGGTGCGCGCGGAGTTCCGGGCGCAACTCAACGTGCTGCGTGCGCGCGAGGAGTCGTCGGAGGCGCGCTGACTCAGTGGTTGACGACGTCGTAGGCGCCCGATGACGGCCTGACGTTGGTCAGGCGCATGACCAGGCGGCCGTCCACTTCTTCCCACACCTTGTAGATCACCTGACGCCCACTGCGCCCGGCGGTGGCGTGCGTGATCGTCGTGCGGTTGGCGATCTTGCGCACGTAGTCCTGCGTCTCGCGATAGGGCGGCACCTGCTGCCCGTAGCGTTCGACCGCCCCGGGCCCGGCGTTGTAGGCGGCCAGCGCGAGGCGCTCGTCCTTGAAGCGGTCGAGGAGGCGGGCGAGATAGGTGACGCCGCCGCGGATGTTCTGCGCCGGGTCCCAGGGGTTCTGCACGCCCAACTCGTCGGCCGTCGCCGGCATCAGCTGCATGAGGCCCATCGCGCCCTTGACCGATCGCGCGCGGGGGTTGAATCCCGACTCCACCTGGATGACGGCGCGCACCAGTTCCGGCCGGATGCCGTGATCGGCGGCGTGACGTTCGATCAGCTCGTCGTAGAGCGTGACGGTATCGCCGCGTCCCGCGGGTGCTGCCGTCGCTCCGGCCTGGCGGGTCGTGCGGTAGCCGGAGCCGTGGACGGCGTAGGTGGCGACATTGGGGTCGACGAGCGGACGGTCGGACAGCACCACCGTGCCGTCGGCGTCGCGTCCCATGTAGATCTGGGCGGCAGCGTCAGTCGCCCCGGCCGCCAGGGCGGCCAGCGTCCACACGATCGTCCAGACGACGCTTCGTCGAGTGCGCAGCATGCCGCGCAGGGGAGCAAGAGCCGATCCGCAGCTGAACAGGCGCAAAAGCCCGACAGTAGCGATGGCAGCGGGCAGAATCTGCGACGGGGGGACGTCAGGATCGTCGCGGAAACGACGATCTTGTCAGCGAGTCGG
>JBIQIB010000121.1:5638-12164 GCA_044508265.1 Acidobacteriota bacterium | reverse complement strand
CCGCGGCCGGAAACCACTCGGTCGTCCGTGGCGCGCCGTCCAGCGTCACGAAGTCGACCTGCGTGAGCTTGCCGGCGCCATCGAAATGCGTCATCGCGACACCGCGCAGCAGCACCGGCGCGGGACCTGACAGGATGCTGCCGTCGATGGTGAACGCGTAGGCTCCCCTGAGCCACTGCTCGTTGCACGCGGCCTGGCCCTGCACAGCGGCCTTCGTCACCACCGGCATCGCGAGCGCGATGCCCGCACTCGTGAGGACCGCCGCCGACAGCATGGTTCGTATGCTCGTCATGTCACCCTCCCCGTTCGCCGGGCGGAATCGCCCGTCACGAACTGGCGTCAGCGTGCCGCGCCGCGGTGCATCGGTCCATGGCGTGCGCCTGAAGGTGGCCTGAAGGTTTTCTGTACCTCCAGATGGCTGCGCGCACTAGACTTGGGCTGCCACCCCGTCGCCATGACCGGCCATGGAGCAGACGCCGCGCACCGCGCGCTACCGCTTCGGCGCCTTCACGCTGGACCTCGCAGCCTGGCAACTGCGTCGCGGCACCCGCGTCGTAAAGCTCGAGCGGCGCCCCATGGACCTGCTGGTCCTCCTTGTGGAGCGGCGCGACCGCCTGATCACGCGGGCGGAGATCGCCGACAGACTGTGGGGGGCCGACGTCTTCGTCGACGTCGAGACCGGGGTGAACACCGCCGTCCGCAAGGTGCGGGCGGCCCTCGGCGATTCGTCCGACGTCCCCACGTTCGTCGAGACGGTGCCCGGCAAGGGCTACAGGTTCATAGCGCCAGTCACCGACGAGCAGGAGAGCGGCGCCGACCCGACGGCCGTGCAGGCACAAGGGCAGTCGGCTGAGCCGTCCATGCGCTGGTGGCCTGCGGCGGCCGCCGTCCTCGTGGCGGCGCTCATGCTCGCCGCGGCGAGCGCCTGGTGGCGAGACGTCGCGCCCGAACCGAACGTCCTGACGCTGGCCGTGCTGCCCTTCGACAACCTCGGCGCCGACCCCGATCGCGACTATCTGGCCGCGGGCCTCACGGAGGAGACCATCCACTCGCTGGCACAGATCGATCCCACGCGTGTCAGGGTGATCGGCCGCACGTCGGCGCGCGCATACCGGGACACGCCGAAGACGCTGGCCGAAATCGGTCGGGAGCTCGGCGTCGACTATCTGGTGGAAGGCTCGGTGCGGGCGGAAGACGATCGCGTGCGTGTCGCGACGCGCCTGGTCCGCGCCTCGGACCAGGTGCAGGTCTGGGCCGACGTGTACGACAGGACACCTGCCAGCCTGCTTGGCCTGCAGGACGAGCTCAGCGCCGCAATCGCCGCACAGGTGCGGCGGCGCCTGTCGCCCGAGAGGTCGGCAGCCGTTGCGCGCCGACTGCCCGCCAGGGCGGAAGCCTACGATCTGTACCTGCGCGGCCTCTTCCACCACAGCCAGCTCACGGCGACGTCGGTGCCGCGCGGGCTCGAGTTCTATCGCCAGGCCACCGATATGGATCCGTCGTACACGCTGGCATGGGCGGGCATCGCCACGGCGCTGACGTCCCGCCTGATGAACAGCGATCTGCCGCACGCCGACATCGAGGCGCAGGCACGTGAAGCGGCAGCGCGCGCCGTCGCAACAGGTCCAGAGCTGGCGGATGCCCAGCGCGCCCGCGGCTACGTCTCGTTCATCGTCGACTGGGACTGGTCCGTCGCGGAGCAGGCCCTGACGCGCGCCACCGAGCTCGACCCGTCTTCGGCGATGGCGCACCTGATGCTCGGGCACACCCTGTCACAGATGCGCCGGCATGACGAAGCGCGACGGCACACGGCCCGTGCCCGGCAACTGGATCCGCTCTACGCGCTGACGCACGCGCTCTCGTCGCAGGTCGAGTTCCAGGCCCGCGACTTCGACGCCGCCATCAGGCACGCGCGCGCCGCAACGACCCTCGACCCCGAGTTCTGGATCGGCTACATGCAGCTGGGGCAGGCCCTGCTGGAGTCGGGGCACACCGAGGAGGCAATCGAGGCGTTCACGCGGTCGTCGCGCTTCTCGGTCGGCAACAGCAAGCCCCTGTCGCATCGCGGCTATGCCCTCGCCGTGGCAGGCCAGCGCGACGAAGCGAGACAGGTGCTCGTGACCCTCCGTGCGCTGGCGGGTGACCGGTACGTGCCGCCGTACGCGATGGCCCTCGTGGCAGCCGGCCTTGGCGAGGCCGACGAGGCCTTCAGCTGGCTCGAGCAGGCCTACGCCGTGCATGACGCGCACCTGATCTTCCTCACCGTCGACCCGAAGTGGGACCCGCTTCGCGCAGACGCCAGGTTCACGGCGCTGCTCGCGAAATGCGGCTTCTGACCCGGGCCTGGGCAGGTGGCCGACGCCTCCGTCAGGCGAGCATCTTCGTGACGACCTTCCCCGAGACGTCCGTCAGCCGGAACGGCCGGCCCTGGAACTTGTACAGCAGCCTCTCGTGGTCGATCCCGAGCAGGTGCAGCATCGTCGCGTGCAGGTCGTGTACGTCGACGGGGTCGGCCGTGATGTTGTAGCCGAGGTCGTCGGTCTCGCCGATCGTGACGCCGCCCTTGATGCCGCCGCCGGCCAGCCACATCGTGAACGCGCGGGGGTGATGGTCGCGGCCGAGGAACTTCGACCCGTTGCGCGCCTCGTTCATCGGCGTCCGGCCGAACTCGCCGCCCCAGATGACGAGCGTCTCGTCGAGCAGACCGCGCTGCTTGAGGTCCTTCACGAGTGCCGCTGCCGGTTGATCCGTCTGCCGGCACAGGTGCGGCAGCTTCTCGACGATGTCCTCGCCGAAGCTCGCGCCGTGCGTATCCCATCCGCGGTGATAGAGCTGGACGAAGCGCACGCCCCGCTCGACGAGGCGTCGCGCGAGCAGGCAGTTGTTGGCAAACGACGTCTGCCCGGGCTCGGTGCCGTACAACGCGTGGATGTGCGCGGGCTCGTCGGCGATGTCGGTGAGATCGGGCACGCTGGTCTGCATGCGGTACGCGAGCTCGTACGCGCTGATGCGGGTGTCGATCTCCGGATCGCCGACGACGTCGCGGCGCATGGTGTTCAGGTCGCGCAGCGTGTCGAGCGACATCCGCCGCATCTCGGCGTCGACGCCCTCCGGATTCGAGACGAACAGCACCGGGTCCTTGCCCGACCGGAACTCCACGCCCTGGTGCACGGTGGGGAGAAAGCCCGAGCCCCAGCACGACTTGCCGCCGTCCGGGTTGTTCTCGCCCGACAGCAGGACGACGAAGCCCGGAAGGTCCTGGCTCTCGGACCCGAGGCCGTACGAGAGCCACGCGCCCATGCTCGGGCGGCCGATGATCTGGTGGCCCGTGTTCATGAAGATCTGGGCCGGCGCGTGGTTGAACTGCGTCGTGTGCATCGACCGGATGATGGCGATGTCATCGGCGATCGACGCCGTATGGGGCAGCAGCTCGGAGATCACGGCGCCCGACTCGCCGCGCGGCCGGAACGTGTACGGCGAGCCGAGCAGCTTCGGCGTCCCCTTGATGAAGGCGAACCGCTCGCCCCGCATGTACTCGGCGGGGACGTCCTTGCCGTCGAAGCGCCGCAGCGCCGGCTTGTCGTCGAAGAGATCGAGCTGCGACGGGGCGCCAGCCATGAACAGGAAGATCACGCGCTTGGCCTTGGGCGCGAAGTGCGTCCCGAGGCCCGCGGCCACCTTCGCGGCCACCTCCTGCGGCGTCGCGCCGACCGGTGCGGCGAAGAGCTTCTCGTTGAACACCGACGAGAGCGCGATCGAGCCGATGCCGAATCCGACCTGGTTGAAGAAATGCCGTCGGGTCACCCGGCGGAGAGCGTCCTGTTCCAATTGCCTCAGCCTTTCGTCAAGGTCTCGTCGAGGTTCAGCAGCACGTTGCCGACCATCGTCCAGGCCATCGTGTCGGGGTCGCGGCCGGCGTCATGACGGGCCGTGTAGTGGGCGCGCGCGTCTTCGAAGAAGCGACGCAGCCGCGTGCGCTCGGCCTCGGTCGGCGTGCGGCCCGTCACGAGGCGGAACCCCAGCGTCAGCCGCGCGTCGATCGTCTCCCCGCCTTCTTCGACGAGACGCGCGCCGAGCGCCTGCGCGAGCTCGAACAGGCCGTCGTCGTTGAGCGTGGCCAGCGCCTGCAGCGGCGTGTTCGTCCGGACGCGCCGCACCGTGCAGTACTCGCGGCTGGTGGCGTCGAAGGTGGTGAAGAGCGGATACGGCGCCGTCCGCTTGAGGAACGTGTAGAGGCTGCGGCGGTACCGATCCTCGCCTTCGCTCTCTATCCAGCGGGCCCGGTTGTACGGCGAGTCCCAGATGCCGTCGGGTTGCTCCGGGAACACACTGGGCCCGCCCATCTTCCTCGAGAGGCGGCCGCTGGCGACGAGGGCGACGTCACGCACCATCTCGGCCTCGATGCGGAACCTGGGGCCTCGCGCGAGCAGCCGGTTGTACGGATCGCGCTCGAGCAGCGCCGGCGCCACGGCGGACGACTGGCGGTACGTGGACGAGAGGACGATCGACTTCAGGAGCGGCTTGATGCGCCATCCGCCGTCCATGAACTGCACGGCAAGCGCGTCCAGCAGTTCCGGGTGCGACGGGGGACTGGCCATCGTGCCGAAGTCCTCACTCGTCTCGACGATGCCTCGCCCGAAGATCGACTCCCAGAGGCGGTTCACCATCACGCGCGCGGTCAGCGGATTGTCGCGCGCGACGAGCCATCGCGCGAGGCCCAGCCTGTTGGCCGGCAGGCTGTCGTCCATCGGGGGCAGCGCCGACGGCGTCGAGGCGTAGACCGGGTCACCGGGCGAGGTGAAGTTGCCGCGGTCGTACAGCGGCACCGACGGCCGTTCGAACGACGGCGTCTCTGCCATCACGAGCGTGCTCGGGATCGCCAGCTTGCCGAGTTCTTCACGCAGTTCCTTCACGACCCGGCGCTCCTCGGCCAGCAGCGGCGAGTGGCCGCGGAACTGGCTGGCGACCTCGGCCTGCTGGGCCTCGGTTCGGTCGGACGCGGGAATGCGCATCCAGGCGCGTGCGCGCGCCGGGACGGCGACGATCTGCTCAGGCTCGCCGCTCGTCGTCACGGAGAGGCGGAAGTGTCCGAGACCCTGGCCGAGCGTGCCGTCCTCGTGGCGCAGCCGCACCGTGAGGGGCGTGCCTTCAGGGAGCGTGAGCGGCTCGGCAAACGTGAGGACGAGCTGATGCGGCACGCGCCAGCCGTCGCGGACGGCGTCGATGGCCCATGCCTGGCCCTTGCGGACGTACGCCGCGTCGTGCGCCGCGGTGAGCATCACCGGGTCGAAGCCATAGGCCGCCCCGTCGGCCTTGCCGCTGCGGACGGCGACGGTCGAGCCCGGAGCGTCACCCGTCGGCATGCCGGCGATGACGTCGATGCCGGTGATGCGGAAGTGCCCGTACGGATCACGGCCGGGGCCGCCCTTGGGCAGCGAGTCGTCGAGCAGCGCCTCGAGGCGGAGGGCCGTGACGCCCGTCGCCGGGAGCGGTGCCGTGATCGTGTAGACCGTGATCTCCGGGTTCGGCCCTGAGGCGACGACGTCCGCCTCCCCGGCGGTACGCAGCGTCACGCCGCCGGTGGCGCTGACGTGTGACGGCTGCAGCGGCGTCCACGCCGAGTCGAGCGCCAGCTGCTCCTGCTCCCATGCGGCCTGTGCCTCCTGCCGCGCCGGCGACGCGTCGTTGAGCGCGCGCTCGGCGGCCTCGAGCTTCGCCTGCACGGCCGCGCGTGCCTCTTCCTGTTCGGGCGTGGCGAGGTCGAGCGTGGGCTCACGATAGATGGTGCCGGCGCCGTGCGGACGCTCGACGTACGACGACGTGGCGAAGAACGCCATCAGCTGGAAGTACTCCTTCTGGCTGAACGGGTCGTACTTGTGGTTGTGGCACTGCGCACACGCGAGCGTCGAGCCGAGCCACACCGTCGCCGTGGTGTTGACGCGATCGACGAGGACCTCGTAGCGCGACTCCATCGGATCGACGCCGCCCTCCTCGTTGAGCATCGCGTTGCGATGGAACCCCGTGGCGATACGCTGCGACTGCGTCGGTGACGGGAACATGTCGCCGGCCAGCTGCTCGACGGTGAACCGGTCGAACGGCATGTCGTCGTTGAAGGCCTGCACGACCCAGTCACGCCACGCCCACGCCGTCCGGGCGTTGTCGGCCTCGAAGCCGTTGGTGTCGGCGTAGCGCGCCAGGTCGAGCCACAGGCGGGCCCAGCGTTCGCCGTAGTGCGGCGAATCGAGCAGCCGGTCCACGGCCTTCTCGTACGCGTCCGGCGCCGGGTCGTTGAGGAAGGCGTCGAGTTCCTCGAGTGTCGGCGGGAGTCCCGTCAGGTCGAGTGACACCCGGCGCAGCAGCTTCTCCTTCGACGCCTCCGGTGAGGGCTGCAGGCCCTCGTGGTCGAGCCGGGCCAGCACGAAGGCATCGACAGGCGTGCGCACCCAGTCGGGCTTCGACACCGACGGCGCGGGCGGCGCCTTCGGCGGCACGTAGGCCCAATGCTCGATGTAGGCCTTGCCGCTCT
>JBIQIB010000121.1:0-5538 GCA_044508265.1 Acidobacteriota bacterium | reverse complement strand
GGCGGCGCCTTCGGCGGCACGTAGGCCCAATGCTCGATGTAGGCCTTGCCGCTCTCGGCCGCGGCGCCGGAGGGCACCGGCTCCTCCGGCCACTCGCCGCCCTCGTCGATCCACCGCTTGATGAGCGCGATCTGCTCGTCGCTCAGCGGATCCTTGTCGAGCGGCATCCGGTCTTCGCCGTCCTCGCCGAGGAGGCGGGTGACGATGTAGCTTCCGGCGCTGTTGCCCGGCTCGAAGAGCGGTCCCGTCGAGCCGCCCTTCATGGCGAGCTCACGGGTGTGGAGCCGCAGCTTGCCGCGGCCCTTCTCGACGCCGTGGCACTCGTAGCAATGCTCCTTGAGAATCGGAGCGATCTGGGTGGTGAAGTCGACCTTCTCCTGGGCGCGCAGGACGGGTGCGGGGACCGCATCCCTGAAGAGCAGCAGCGCCGGCAGGAGTGCGGCGCCGCCGATGAGAAGGGCGACACATCTCGAACGGAGACGGTCGGACGAACACTTCATGGCGTACCGGGAATGGTACACCGTTCAGGCCGCAAATCTCGGCTCGGCCAGGCCTCCGCTCAGCCGCGGCCGGAGGTGGCCGGGGCGAGGATCCGCAGGTGGTGCTGCATCGTCTGCGCGATGATGACGGCACGCCGCCGGGCCTCATCGGCGACGGGGCCGGCAAACAGGGCGTCGATGCTCTCGTGCCAGATCGCGAGCCATCGATCGAAATGCTCGGGGCGCAGTGCCGACACCGCGTGCAGGGCGTGGTGAACGCGCATCGGATTGCCGCGGTAGACGGGGCGGCGGAGGAGGATGCCCTCCCAGAAATCCGTGATCACCGGCAGGTGAGCCTCGAGATCGAGTCTGGCGACGTCCGTGAACAGGTAGCCGATGAGCTCGTCCTGCATGGCCGTCGTGTAGAAACGGCGCAGGACGAGGTCGAGGTCCTCGCGCGTCGCGATGTCGCGGGCAGCCATCCCGTCAAGCCTACGACAAGGCGCCGTGCCTGTGGCTTGCGGTTGAGCAATGCCGGCGGCCTGCGGCGGGTCATGCTGCCGGGGATTTGCACTCGGCCCGCCGATTGACTACCTTTTCCGCGCAATCCGCAGTGCGGTTGTGTGGGGTCGCGTGACGCTGGCCAGGGGCCGGCTCTCAGCGCCTGGCGAGGAGCGTGTGTGTGTTTCGTGCGTTGTCGTTCCTGTGTGCGGTGGTGGGCGGGCTCGCCATGATCTCGGCCTGTGGCGGTCCTGCGTCACCGGACGGCGGCGATCGACGCTCTGGTCGGAGCGCCTCGGTGTCGCAGGCGGCCGCCGGCACGCTGCCCACGGGTGAGGCGGTCCAGCAGTTCACGCTCGTCAATGCGCAGGGCATCCAGATCGACCTGCTGACCTACGGCGGCATCGTCACGAGCATCCGGACGCCTGACAGGGACGGGCAGTTCGACGACATCGTGCTCGGGTACGAGTCTCTCGACGCGTACCTGCAACGCTCGCCGTACTTCGGCGCGATCGTGGGGCGATACGCCAATCGCATCGGCGGCGGGACGTTCACGATCGACGGCACGACGTACACGCTGGCGACCAACAACGGTCCCAACCACCTGCATGGTGGCGTCCGCGGCTTCGACAAGGTGAACTGGCAGGCGCTGCCGTTCGAGCGCGAGGGCGCGGCCGGCGTCGTGCTCCGCTACGTCAGCCTCGACGGCGAAGAGGGCTATCCGGGGCGGCTCGACGTCGCCGTGACCTACACCCTGCGCGACGACGACACGTGGCAGGTGGACTACGAGGCGACGACCGACAAGCCGACGCACGTGAACCTGTCGCAGCACACGTACTTCAACCTGGCGGGCGACGGCGCACGCGACGTGCTCGAGCACGAGCTGCGCATCGACGCCGACAGGTACACGCCGGTCGACGCGACGCTGATCCCGACGGGCGAGCTGGCCGACGTCGAGGGCACGCCGTTCGACTTCCGGGAGGCGACGACGATTGGCGCGCGCATCGACGCCGATCACCCGCAGATCCGCAACGGGCTGGGTTACGACCACAACTTCGTGCTGACGCGGGGGGGCGACGGGCTCGTCGAGGCGATTCACGTGCGGGCGCCGTCGACCGGGAGGACGCTTGCCATCGCGACCACCGAGCCGGGCGTCCAGTTCTACAGCGGGAACTTCCTCGACGGGAGCATCACGGGGAAGCAGGGGCACGTCTACGAGCGGCGGTATGGGTTCTGCCTGGAGACGCAGCACTTCCCGGATTCGCCGAACAAGCCGCAGTTCCCGTCGACGCTGCTGCGTCCCGGCGAGACGTATCGCTCGACGACCGTGTACCGGTTCGGGACTGATCGGTAGCCGGGGCAGCCTGGATGGGGTCAGGTCTCGAAAACGACCATGCGCGGGGTCAGGTCTCGAGAATGGCGGTTTGCGGGGTCAGGTCTCGCGGCGGTACCTGTCGCGAGACCTGACCCCATCCGCGTGCATTCTCGAGACCTGACCCCAGAAGCACGCGTTTTCGAGACCTGACCCCGACCTACCCGCCCGCGAGACCTGACCCCGCCGCGGCACCCAGTGTCGTGAGCAGGCGGGCCTTGAACGAGGCGTCCGCCGTGTGGCAGTACGTCACCATGCGGCCGGACGCGCCCTCCCTCACCACCATCCGGGCCTGCTGGTCTCCGTCGGCGCTCTCATCTCCGCCGGCCGGGTCCGGGCGCTCCTCGATGGTCGCGGCCCCGTCCACACAGGCGTATCCGTCGGGCGTCCCGGCCACGTCCACCGCCAGCGTCTCGTAGGGGTGAAACCCCGGAGCGCCTCCCGACTCTTCCCACACGCGGAGCCAGGTGCGTGCCCCTTCCGCGAGGAAGCGTGCGGCGGCAGGCCCGTCCGCCAGACGATCCAGGTCCTCGCCCGTGATCCAGACCGAACCCGCGATCTCGAGCGGGACCAGCGTCAGCGGCACGCCGCTGTCGAGGACCATCTCCGCCGCCGCCACGTCGAGCGCGACGTTGACGTCGCGCCGGCGCCAGGGTTGCGGTCCTGGAGCGTGGGGCGGTGGCGCGGCTCCATTGCCGGCAGTCGCGGAGGTCTCTGCGTCACGCGTCCCCGTCAGCGCGACGACGCGTACGACACGCGCCGCCAGCTCCGGGTTGCGCGTCAGCGTGGACGCGATGTTCGTGAGCGGACCAAGGGCAACGATGACGAGCGGATCCTTGCGCAACGCCGTCGCGAGCGCTTCGGAGGCTTCCGTGGGCGCGTGACGCTCGTGCGGTCCGGCGGCCCCGCGCCACGGCCGCAGGGTGGCCGGACCGAACCTGTCGACGAGATCCTGCGTGATGGGCCAGGTGCGCACCAGCGGCACCTCGCCGAAGACCGCCGACACACCGCGCACGTCGAGGACGTCGCTGTTGAACGCCTGCACGAGCGCGAAGGCGCCGCTGACGTCGCGTTCAGCCTCGCCGATCATCGGATCCGCGTCGATCCACACGGCGACCTCTCCGCCGGCCTTCGGGCGTTCCGACGGCGCGCACCCGACGGCGGCCGTCATCGTGACCGCTGCGACGATCGCCAGCGCCGTCCAGGCCGCGCCCGGTGCCTGACGCGCGCGCCACCGGAGCCGGAGCCATTGCCGCCGCGGCTGGCGCCGCTGACTGTCGTCAACCACTGCCACGACAAGGATCGTATCCCAGCCGTGCGGCCTTTGACAGATACCGGGGAGGGGTATAGGTTGTGGGACATGCCGACCACCACGACGACCCTGACCATCACGGGCATGTCCTGCAGCCACTGCGTGGCTGCGGTGACGCGGCACCTGAACGCGCTCGACGGCGTCACCGTCCGGGACGTCCAGATCGGGCGCGCCGTGATCGACGCCGACCCGTCGCGTGTGACCCCGGAGGCGCTTGCCGCAGCCGTCGATGCGGCGGGCTTCACGCTCGACCCGGTGCCGGCGTCGCTGGCGCCCGACGCGGGACAGGGAGCCTGACCGCGCCTGCAGGCCGCAGGTGCAGCGTCATCAGCCCGAGAGGATCCAGGACGTGCCGAGGAAGTCAGCGCGGGAACCCGCGACGCGAACGGCCAGCGGACGTTCCACGATCGGCGCCGACGGTGTCGTCAAGGCGCGGACGCTGAGACGGCTGCGCCGCATCGAAGGCCAGGTGCGAGGGCTTCAGCGGATGGTCGACGACGAGCGCCGCTGCACGGACGTGCTGACGCAGATCGCGTCGGTGCACGAGGCGCTGCGCGCCGTCGGGCGCGAGCTCGTGCGCGGCCACCTGATGCAATGCGCCACGCCGGCCGCCGGCCGGAGCCGGAATGCCGACGCCGCGCTCTACGACGAGTTCCTCGACCTCATGTACCGCCACCTGCGGTAGGCCCGGAGCCGTGAGCAAGGCCGCAGGCTGACTGGTGGGACGGGCTGCCCGAAGGCAGCCCTTGCTGCAGCACGTCAGGCGCGGCTCGCGAGGGCCGGCGACGAGGCGAGTCCAGCCCGGACCGCAACCGGCTCCAGCGTCGTGCGGACCTCGCCGTCGCGGAACGGGTAGTCGATGTACCCCCTGTCGTCACCGCCGTAGAACGTGCCGCGGTCCGGCTCGTTGAACGCGGCGCCTTCCTGGACGCGCTCGACGTAGTCGGGATTGGCGAGCAGCGGCGCGCCGAAGGCCACGAGGTCGGCCGTGCCTGCCGCCACGATCCGCTCCGCGGACTCGGGCGTGTAGCCGGCGTTGGTGATGAGTGGACCGCTGAACGCGGCACGCGCCAGCGCCGTGAGCGGACGCGGCGTCTCGGCGTCGGCCGACTCCGGGTCGATGATGTGAAGGTACGCGAGGCCGTACGCGTCGAGCATCCTGGACACCCAGGTGGTCAAGCCCTCGGGGTCGCTGTCCGACATGCTGTTGAACGGCGACGAGGGCGAGATGCGGACGCCGACGCGGTCGGCGCCGATGGCCGCCGAGACTGCTTCGACGATCTCGCGAAGGAAGCGCGAGCGATTCTCCCGGGACCCGCCGTAGGCGTCGGTGCGACGGTTCGAGCCGTCACGCAGGAACTGGTCGATGAGGTACCCGTTCGCGGCATGCAGCTCCACGCCGTCGAATCCCGCGGCGCGCGCGTTGCTGGCGGCCGTCGCAAAGTTCCTGACGATCTCGGCGATCTCCTGCACCTCGAGCGCGCGGGGCGTCTCGAACCGCTTCATCCCCTCGTACGTGAAGATCTCGCCCTCGGCCGGCACCGCTGACGCCGACACCGGCTGCGAGCCGTCCGGGCGCATCACGGGATGGGAGATACGTCCCGTGTGCCAGAGCTGCACGAAGATGCGTCCGCCCTGCTCGTGGACGGCATCGGTCACGCGCCGCCACGCGGCAATCTGCCCATCGGTATGGATGCCTGGCGTGAGCGGGTACCCCGCGGCCGTCTCGGAGATCTGTGTCGCCTCGGTGACGATGAGCCCTGCGGAGGCGCGCTGCGCGTAGTAGATGGCGGTCGACGGGGTCGGTTCGAGGGCCCGGGTCGCACGGTTACGGGTCATCGGCGCCATGACGACACGGTTGGCCAGGCCGAGGG
>JBIQIB010000120.1:8057-12207 GCA_044508265.1 Acidobacteriota bacterium | reverse complement strand
GCGCCCCGCGACCCGCAGCCATGCACATCACGATCCTGTCCAACGAGTACCCTCCGCACGTCTACGGCGGCGCGGGCGTCCACGTCGAGTACCTCACGCGCGAGCTGGCGAAGCTCGACGACCGTGCGCATCGCGTCGAGGTGTTCTGCTTTGGCGACCAGGAGGTGCGTGACGGCAACCTGACGGCCGACGGCGTCGTCGCGCCCGGCAGCGTCGCGTCACAGGACCCGCGGCACCAGCGCTTCCTCGACACGCTGCTGCGCGACCTGGCCATGACCGGACGTCCGACCAGCCCCGACGTCGTGCACTGCCACACCTGGTACTCGCACCTCGCCGGCTGCCTCGTGAAGCAGCTCTACGACGTGCCGCTGGTGCTGACGACGCACTCGCTCGAGCCGCATCGTCCGTGGAAGGTGGAGCAGCTGGGCACCGCGTACAACGCCTCGACGTGGATTGAGCGGACGGCGTACCAGAACGCCGACGGCGTCGTCGCGGTCTCGCAGGCGATGCGCCGCGACGTCCACGACCTGTACGGCGTCTCGTTCGACGACATCCGCGTCATCCACAACGGCATCGACCTGGAGCAGTATCGGCCTACGCACGACCCCGCGACGCTCGAGCGGTTCGGCATCGACGCCAGCCGCCCGTTCGTGCTGTTCGTCGGGCGCATCACGCGGCAGAAGGGCATCATCCACCTCGTCAACGCGATCCGCCACCTGACGCCGGGCACGCAGGTCGTCCTCTGCGCGGGCGCGCCCGACACCCCGGAGATCGGCCGCGAGATGACCGACGCCGTCGAGCGCGCGCGCCACGACGCCACCGGTCAGGTCGTGTGGATTCACGAGATGCTGTCGAAGGAACTCGTCATCCACCTGTACTCGCATGCCGCGGTGTTCGTGTGCCCGTCGGTGTACGAGCCGTTCGGGATCATCAATCTCGAGGCCATGGCGTGCGAGACGCCCGTCGTCGCATCCGCCGTCGGCGGCATCCCCGAGGTCGTGACGCACGAAGACACCGGCCTGCTGGTGCCCATCACCCCGGTCAGCGAGACCGACGTCGAGCCGCGCGATCCCGGGCAGTACGCGCGCGACCTGGCAACGGCGATCAACACGCTGATGGCCGATCCGGCGCGCCGGCAGGAGATGTCGCTGCGGGCGCGGGCGCGGGTGGAGGCGGAGTTCGGCTGGCCGAGCATTGCCCGCCAGACCCTCGAGTTCTACCAGGAGCTCATCGACCGGCGTCGCCGGCCGTCGTCTGCTCGCTGAGCGCCGGTCCGAGCGCAGCCACCAGGCGCTCGACGGGCTCGACGAGCGCTGTCGTGTCGTGGAGCTCGATGCCGACGAGGCCGTGGAGCCAGGCCGGCGCGGTCACCGGCTCGAGGTAGACGGGGATGAGCCGTCGCTGGCGATCGCCGAAGTCGAGCACCCGGCAGATGAGCGACTCCTCCTCGCACGGGCCGCTGTGCAGGTAGCGGCGCGACAGCAGCGCGAGCGTGAACCGGCTCTCGCGGATGCAGCGTTCCATCTCCGTCAGGAAGTGCGCGTTCGGCGCGAAGTCGCGTCCGTCGATCGCGACGGCGTATCCGAGCTGCTCCAGCATCTCGGCGAGTTCGCGCGCCACTGTCGCATCCGGCGGGCCGTGGCGATAGCTGAGGAACACGTCGTAGCGCAAGGACGGTGCGCCCGTCTGTCGGGCGGCGCCCGGCGGTGTCGCCGTGGGTGACGACGGTTCCTGCGCGCGCCGGCCCGGCAGCGCCAGCGAGGGACCGGCCGCGAGCGCCAGCGCGGCGCCGGCAAGCGCCACGACGAAGCACGGCCACCACGCCACGTGCGCGCCCATCAGCGTGAGGCGGCACCGCGCGATGGATGCAGGCGTCCAGACGGCGTCGACCGCGCCCGCGGCGTCGAACAACAGCGCGTCGTCCGTCGCGTCGGGATTCGCCGCGCGGTAGGCGGCAGCCACGGGCGTCAACTCCGTGCCGATGAGGACAGGCCGGCCGGCGTACTCGGCGGTGCACTGCCGGTCCGCCCGTGCATAGGTCAGCGCCGCCACGCCGCCGACCATCAGGCCGACGACGGCGACGGCCATCCCCATCCCGCGCCGGCGCCGTCCGCTCGCTGCGCCGAACGCCGCCACGACAAGGGTTGCCACGACGCCGGCAACGACGATGGCAAGGACGCGGGTGAGACGTTGATCGTCGTCGGGCAGGCTGGCAGGCAGGGGCAGGAGGCTCGCGCCGACCACCGCGGCCATCGGGACGGCAATCGCGAGCGTCTGGCGGCGACGTGCCGGCGTCGACGCCAGCCGGCGGATCCCGAATGGGCCGCCGCGTGAGTCATCCGCCATCGGCAGGCACGGGCAGGTCGATGTCCAGCGCGTCGCGGCCGTCGCCGACGACGAGCACCTGCCGTTCGCTGACGCGTCCGCGCGCGGGATCGCGGGCCCAGAGCAGGTAGCGGCCGGGCACGAGCTGTTCGACGGTGGGGCTGCTCAGGCGCGCGAAGGGCGTCGGCGCGGCGCCGGGCGCTGCCGCAAACAGCCGCGGCAGGATGAGCACCTGCCAGTCCGGCGCCTCACGCGATCCCTGGACGGTGCGGACGCGCACCGCGATGAGGCGTCCGAGTCGTCCGCCGCTCGCCTGGCAGTGTCCGAGCTTCGTCTCGAGGTCGTCGGCCAGGGGACCGATCAGCGTGGTGAGCGGCGTGGGACCCGCGTCGTTCGCGGCGCGTTCGACCAGCGTCGCGGTGCCGGCCAGCTGACGGCGATAGGGTTCGGGCGTGGCGGCCGGCCATCCCTTCGACAGTTCGAGAAGCGTCGTGAGCGCACGCGCGGCCCGCTGCCGCGCCTCGCGGAGCGTCGCGGGCCAGTCGCTGAACCGCGCGGGCGCGGGGCCGTCGCTGGTGCCAATCACCGAGGCAAGCCGCTGCAGCGATTCACCTATCGGCGGAGCGTCGGCCGGCGTCGTCGCCGCCTGCTGCGGCCGCGCGGTACCGGCCTCGCCCGGTGTGTCCGGGATGCGGCCCGCCGTGAGAGCGAGCGGCACCGCCCATTCAGCGTGCGGCGTCGGCCCGGCCACCGGGCGCGCGAGGGCGGCGTCCGGGACCTGGCCGGGTCCCGCGGCCAGCACGGCGAGCAACGGCACGACCCACATCGGGCGTCCTTTCAGGGGAACCGCTGCATGGTACCACCGTGCGTGGCGGCGTTGTCATAGTCCTTTGCCCGCGTCACGCCTACTGCCAACGCAGTATTGAGGCTCATCCGGCCGTCCCGTACCCTTCGCCGGTGCCATACATCCCTCTCGACCCCACATTGCCGGGCATCACCGCCGCTTTTGCCTTCCGGCCGGAGACCGCGGTGCACATGCGCGCGCTCGCCGAGACGCTGCTGCGAGGCCCCAACACGCTGACCCCTGCCGAGCGCGAGACCATCGCGACGTTCGTGTCGTCGCGCAACGACTGCCGGTTCTGCCACGCGAGCCATCGCGCGGCCGCGGCGCATCACCTCGATGGCGACTACGCCGCCGTGGACGACGCCTGCGCACGCCCTGACGGCGACGGCGTCTCGCCGAAGCTCGGTGCGCTGCTGCTCCTGGCCGACAAGGTGCGCGTCGGCGGGCGTGCCGTGCAGGAAGAAGACGTCGCGCGCGCGCGGGCCGCGGGTGCGACGGACCTCGAGGTGCACGACACGGTGCTCATCGCGGCTGCCTTCAGCATGTTCAACAGGTACGTGGACGGCCTGGCCACCTGGACGCCCGAAGGCCACGACGCCTACGACGCGATGGGCCGCCGGATGGCACACCAGGGCTACGTCCGCCCGCAGGAGACACCGGCATGAGGCCGCGACACGTCATGCGCGGCGGCCTTGCCGCGCTCCTCCTGCTCGTCACGCTCGCCGGGCCCGGCGCGTCGCCCGCCCGCGCACAGGATCCGGTAGGCACGATCGAAGGGGTCGTGACGGACGCCGACGGCGGCCGCGTGGCCGGTGTCGAGATCATCGCCGTGGAGCTCGACACCGCCACCACACGCGAGACGGTGTCGTCGGACGAAGGCGTGTACCGCCTGCTGGCGCTGCCCGTCGGACGCTACAGCATCACGGCCACGGGCGCGTCGTTCGCGCCGCTCGTCCGTGAGCCGATCGTCGTGAACGTCGG
>JBIQIB010000120.1:0-7957 GCA_044508265.1 Acidobacteriota bacterium | reverse complement strand
GCCGAGTACGGCGGGACGGGCGGCGCGACGACGAGCGTCGTCACGCGCTCGGGCAGCAACCGTGTGCAGGGCAGCCTCTACGAGTTCGTGCGCAACGACAGGTTCGACGCGCGGAATTTCTTCTCGGAGGAAGTGGAGCCGCTCAACCAGCACCAGTTCGGCGGCACGCTCGGCGGCCCGCTCGTGCGCGACCGCGTGTTCGCCTTCGGCTACTACGAGGGCTTCCGGAACAAGCAGGGCATCACCACGTCGGCCACCGTGCCGACGGCCGCGGAGCGTGAGGGCGACTTCTCCGGGCTCGGTACGCCGCTGCTGAACCTCGCCGCCGGCGGCGTGCCGTTTCCTGGCAACAGGCTGCCGCCGCAGGCGATCAACCCCATCGCGCGCAACGTGCTGGCGATGTACCCGCAGGGCAACGTGTCGCCGTCGGTCTATCGCGAGACGCTGATCGCGCGCAACGACATCGACCAGGCGGGCGTGCGCGTGGACGCACGGCTGTCGCCGTCGCAGCAGGTGTTTGCCCGGTACTCGTACTCCGGCGGCACCAACGACAACCCCGTGTCGGTGCGCGGCACCGACGTGCCGGGCTTCCCGACGAGCGACGACATCCGCACGCACTCGGCGGTGATCTCGTCCACGTCCATCCTGTCGTCCACGCTGACGCACACGGTCCGCGCGACGGTGTTCGGCCATCGCTTCCACTTCGACCAGCGCGGCAACCAGACGCCGCCGTCGGCGCTCGGCTTCGGCTACGAGTCGTCGAACCTCGAGGGGCAGGGGCCGCCGTTCTTCAACATCGCCGGCTACACGCCCATCGGTGGCGCGATCACGGGCCCGCGCAACTCCGAGCAGCGCTCGTTCGAGCTGCAGGACAGCGTCACGTGGGCGCGCGGCGCCCACCTGTTCAAGTTCGGCGGCGACTACCGGCACACCGGCATCGACATGTTCCAGGCGATCGCGCCGAACGCGTTCTTCGTCTTCGCGGGAACGTTCCCGACCAACAACGCCATCGCGAACCTGCTGCTCGGCGCGCCTGTCGTGTTCTACCAGGGCCTCGGCGACTTCACGCGCGACCTCCGGGTGTGGGGGACGAGCGCGTTCGCGCAGGACGAGTGGCGGCTCACCGACCGCCTCACGCTGAACTACGGACTGCGCTACGAGCGTCTCAACCCGATCACCGAGGCGCAGGATCGGCTCAACGGGTTCATCCCGGGCCAGCAGTCGCAGGTCAGGCCTGACGCGCCGCGCGGCGTCGTGTTCCCGGGCGACCCGGGCATCGGCAAGGGCATCGCGCATGGCTTCAACGCCTGGATGCCGCGTCTCGGCGTGGTGTGGGATCCGACGGGCACCGGCGTCTGGTCGGTGCGCGCGAGCTACGGCGTGTACTACGACCAGTTCCAGAACGGCTCCGGCACGGCGTCGCAGGTGCCGGTGAGCAGCGTGCCCGGCGCGCAGTTCAACCAGTACAGCGGCGCGGGGCTGAACTTCCAGAATCCCTACGCTGGCCGGCCGCCGATTCTGCCCGACACGTTCGTCAGTCCCACCACGCTGTTTGTGATGGACGCCGGCGCGAAGCCGCCCTACGCGGAGAACTGGAACGTCGGCGTGCAGCGCGCGCTCTGGGACAGCTACCTGCTGGAGGTGCGCTACGTCGGCGCGGCGGGGCACCGGCTGCCGCGCAACGTCGAGTTCAACCCGGCCGTGTACGGGCCCGGGGCGACGGCCCAGAACGCCGACAGGCGGCGCGTCTACGCCAACTGCCCGCCGGGCGACGGCCCGTGCGAGTTCTCGACCATCGCCATGCTGCGCAACATCACGTCGTCGTCGTATCACGCGGGGCAGGTGAGCCTGTCGCGCCGGTACGCGGCGGGCCTCGGGATGAACGTGTCGTACTGGTACTCGAAGAGCATCGACGAGCTGTCGTCGATGAACCTCTCGGGCGCGGCCGCCAAGCCGCTGGCCGGCGAGAACGACCTGGCGCAGAACCCGTTCGACCTGAAGGCCGAGCGCGGGCCGTCGCTGTTCGACGCGCGCCACCGGTTCGTGGCGAGCGTGAGCTGGGAGCCGCGCGTGGGCGCGGGCGCGCCGGCGGTGCTGCGCGGCGCGGTGAACGGCTGGCAGGCCAACGTCATCGGGACGTTCTTCTCGGGGACGCCATTCACGGTGTCCGATTCGGCGAACGTGTCGCTGCAGGCCAACAGCCCGCCGATCTCGGGGTTTGCCGCGAGCCGGCCCAACCTGGTCGGGGATCCGAACGCCGGTCCGCGCACGGTGGAGGAGTGGCTCAGCCGGTCGTCGTTCGAGCGTCTCGACCCGCAGACGCAGGCGGGGCAGTTCGGCGACGCCGGCCGCAACATCGCACGCGGCCCCGGATACGCCAACATCGACGTCTCGCTCGTGCGGACGTTCGCGATGCACGGTGACACGCGCGTGCAGCTGCGTGCCGAGGCGTTCAACGTGGCGAACCATCCGAACTTCGGCCTGCCGGTGGCCGACCTGAACTCTCCGAACTTCGGGCGGATTCTGTCGGCCGGGCCGCCCCGGCTGCTGCAGTTCGCCATCAAGGTGCTGTTCTGAGCAACGAACGGGAGTGGCGCTACGAGGGCTGGCGCGTCGCCGCGGCATCGTCTGTCGGCGTGTTCGTGGGGTTCGCGTCGCTGTTCGTCTACACGTTCGGCGTGTTCCTCAAGCCGATGGCGGAGGAGTTCGGCTGGACGCGCGAGGCGGTGTCCGTCGCGTTCGGCATCGCGGCGATGACAGTGGCCGTGAGCTCGCCCGTGCTGGGGCACCTGCTCGACCGCGGACGGCCGCGGCGCGTCATCGTGCCGGGCATCGCGGTGTTCGGTCTGGCGTTCGCGTCGCTCGCGCTGCTGACGCCGCGGATCTGGCAGCTCTATCTGACGTGCATGGTCATCGGCGTCGTGGGCAACACCACGGCGCAGATGGCGTACTCGCGCGCGGTGTCGAGCTGGTTCGAGGCGCGGCGCGGATTCGCCCTGTCGCTGCTGATGGCGGGCGGGGCGATTGGCGCGATGGTGCTGCCGCCGACGGCCCAGGCGCTGATTGACGGCATCGGGTGGCGCGGGGCGTGTGTCGCGCTGGGCCTCGGGGCGGCGGGTGTGGGCGTCCCGATGGCGCTGGCGTTCGTCCGCGAGCGGCCTGTGCCGGCGGCGGAGGCGGGCGTGGACGTACGGCGGCCGGGGGCGACGGTCGCCGAGGGGCTGCGCACGCGCGTGTTCTGGCTGCTCGTCGTCGTGCTCTTCTGTGCGTCCATCGCGCAGAACGGCGCGATCACGCACATGGCGGCGCTGCTGACGGACCGGGGCGTGACGCCGGGCGGGGCGGCGCTCGCGCTGTCGGCGATGGGGGGCGCCAGCCTGATCGGGCGGCTCGTCACGGGCTGGTTCCTCGACCGCTACTACGCGGGGCTGGTGTCGTGCGTGCTGCTGGTCCTGGCGGCGTCTGGCGCGCTGCTCCTGGCGTGGGCGCCGGGGCTGGGGACGGGCCTGCTGGCGGCGGCGCTCATCGGGTTCGGGATGGGCGGCGAAGCCGACGTCACTCCGTACGTCCTGTCGAAGTACCTGGGGTTGCGGGCGTTCTCGACGCTGTATGGGCTGACGTGGACGGCCTACGCGATTGCGGGCGCGACGGGGCCGGTGCTGATGGGGCGCGCTTTCGACCTCAGCGGCTCCTACACGACGCTGCTCACGGTGCTCGGGCTCGTCACCCTGGGCTCGGCCGGGCTGATGCTGCTGCTGCCGTCCCCGCCGCGCGCCGGCGAGGAGGAGGTGCCGGCGGCGCCTCCGGGCGAGGTGCAGGTCGGTGAGACCTGACCCCATCCGCCTCGATCCTGGAGACCTGACCCCATCGGGTGCCCGTTTCGAGACCTGACCCCGAAAACGACAAAATCGAGACCTGACCCCGTGTCAGTCGATCCGGGGCGGCGGCGTTCGACTATCAGCAGACAGGAGGTTTGTGCATGAGCCGAGTACGGGTGCTGGTAGGAACGCGCAAGGGGGCCTTCACGCTGACGGCTGACGCGGCCAGACGCGACTGGAAGGTGGACGGGCCCTTCTTCGGGGGATGGGAGGTCTACCACGTCAAGGGATCCTCCGCCGACCCGAACCGCATCTACGCGTCACAGAACAGCGGGTGGTTCGGCCAGCTGATCCAGCGGTCCGACGACGGCGGCGCCACGTGGCAGCCGGTGGGCAACGACTTCCGGTACAACGGCACGCCGGGACAGCACCTCTGGTACGACGGCACGCCGCATCCGTGGGAGTTCAAGCGAATCTGGCACCTCGAGCCGTCGCTCGACGATGCCGACACGGTGTATGCGGGCGGCGAGGACGCCGCCCTGTTCCGCAGCACGGACGGCGGGACGTCCTGGCACGAGCTGGACGGCTTGCGTACGCACCCGTCATCGTCCGGCTGGCAGCCCGGCGCCGGGGGGCTGTGCCTGCACACGATCCTCATCGACCCGACGGATCCCCAGCGGCTGTACATCGCCATCTCGGCAGCCGGTGCCTTCCGCAGCGAGGACGGCGGACAGACCTGGCGCCCCATCAACAAGGGCCTCGTCTCCGAGGGCATCCCCGATCCCGACGCCGAGGTGGGCCACTGCGTGCACCGCATCGCGCTCCACCCGTCGCGCCCGCGCGTCCTCTACATGCAGAAGCACTGGGACATCATGCGCAGCGACGACGGCGGCGACTCGTGGCGCGAGGTCAGCGGCAACCTGCCGACCGACTTCGGCTTCCCGATCGACGTCCACGCGCACGACCCGGAGACCATCTACGTCGTCCCGATCAAGAGCGACTCCGAGCACTATCCCCCGGACGGTGCGCTGCGCGTCTATCGCAGCACCTCGGGCGGCGAGGAGTGGGAGGCGCTGACCAACGGCCTGCCGCAGCACGACTGCTACGTCAACGTCCTGCGCGACGCGATGGCCGTCGACAGGCTCGACGACTGCGGCATCTACTTCGGCACCACGGGCGGCCAGGTGTACGGCTCCGCCGATGGCGGCGACACGTGGGCGCCCATCGTCCGCGACCTGCCGCCGGTCTTGTCCGTGGAGGTCCAGACACTGCCATGATCCGCGTCACCCTGCCCGCTCACCTGCGGAACCTGTCGCGCACCGACGGCGAGGTCAGCCTCGACCTTGCCGCCCCCGTGACGCTCGGCGCCGCGCTCGACGCGCTCGAGACCGCGTATCCGGTCCTGCGCGGCACCATCCGCGACCAGACCACGGGCCGGCGGCGGCCGTTCGTGCGCTTCTACGCGTGCGAGCTCGACCTGTCGCACGAGCCCATGGATCTGGTGCTTCCGCCCGCGGTCCAGGCTGGCGACGAGCCGCTGCTCGTCGTCGGCGCGATGGCCGGGGGCTGAGCGGTGCAGCGGCAGGGCCATCCTCGGCAGTTCGCGCCTCACTTTGGGCGGCCGGGCCAACGGTAGAGGCCTGGCCGCTTCAGCCGCCTCGTGCGTCGTGTGTGCGGTCACCGCGCCACGCGCGCGCGGCGGTGTCGTCAATCCATACGATCTTCCGGCGTATTGACGCGAGTTCGCCCGGTGCTGCGTCGCCGAATGCGCGTGGGACGGCGTCCGGCGACGGCCGGTGACCGTCGGCCTGGCTCTGGCAGCGCGCTTGCAATGCACCGGACGTGATGGAAGACCTCTCGACCACGAACGTCCTGATCGGCATCATCGCCGCCGTCCAGGTGGTGTTCCTGCTCGGCACGCTTGTCGCGCTGCTGTACGTCCGCAGCGTGGTCACGAAGCTGCAGTCCACGTTACACGACCTCGAGCGTGAGCACGTGCGGCCGCTGCGGGCGCAGGCCGAGCAGATCCTCGCCGACGTGCGGCGCGTGAGCGCCCGCGTCGAGACGCAGGCGGCACGCGTCGACTCGAGCGTCACCGCGACGCTCGACGCCGCGGAGCGTCAGGTGTCGCGCCTTCGCTCGACGGTCGACGCCGTGGCGCGAGAGACGAACGCAGTCGCTTCGGGCGTGCGGGCGGCTGTTTCTGCGGTGACACGGCGGGCACGCCGCCCGGACGACAGGTCAGGACCAGACATCACGCCCCGGGTCGCCCCGGTGGACGTTTCACATGAGGAGGACCTGCATGCATCATTCCGCTGATTACCACGACGACAGCCACGGTGGTGGCTTCATGCTCGGCCTGATGGCCGGCGCAGCCATCGGCGCGGGCGTGGCGCTGCTCTTCGCGCCGCGCGAAGGCTCGCAGATGCGCCGCGACCTCTCCACGCGCGCGCATCGCCTCGGGGAGCAACTCAACCGCGGCAGCGAGTCGGCACGCGAGGCGGTCCGCCACGCGGCCGACACGGCCAACGACCTCATCTCCCGTGGGCGCTCGGCCTACCAGGATGCGGCCGGACAGGCACGCGACACGATGGGGCGGATCGACGACTCGGTGGAGCGCGCCGCAGCGTCGGCCCAGCGCTCCGTGGACCGGACGGCCAACGCGGCGCAAGGCGCTGCGGATCGCGCATCGTCGGCCGCGCAGCGCGCCACCGACAACGCGTAAGCGTCGTCTGACTCACTTGGGGGATCGACGGGTGCCGTGTGGCGCCCGGCGGTCCCTTTTCGCACGTCTTCTTTCCCCGTTTGCGCTCAATCAGTCGCGCGCTGCAGGTGCGCGTCGATCCAGGCGAACGCCTCGTCCTGCATCTGCACGTTGAACTCGTGCGGCACGTCATGGAAGCGGCCGGAGAACTGCTCCGGCAATCCCGCGGCCTGGTACGCCTCGCCTATCTGCCTGATGGCCGTCTCCATGCCCTCGAGCGGAAACAGCCCGTCGCGGCGGCACTGCTGCACCAGCAGGGCTCGCGGCGCGATGGCCGTCGCCACATCCGGCAGATCCAGCACCCGATGCAGGTTGGGCACGAAGTGCACCCAGGAATGCGTGTCCACGTGCCGGCGCAGCATGCTCCCGATGGTGGACATGAATCCCACGACGCACGTCGCACGGATCCGCGGCTCGAGCGCGCCGAGGAACAGCGACCGCCAGCCGCCGAACGACACGCCGACGCAGGCGATGCGTGAGGCATCCACCTCAGGGCGGCTCACGAGGTAGTCCACGGTGCGGATGTCGTCCCACGCGACGATGCCGGGCCAGCTGAGGCCGAGCGCCGTCAGCGTCTTGGCCAGCGTTGACTCGCGCGCCTGGCAGATCCGGTTCAGCCGCGTCACGTCGTCTTCGCTGTAGCGTCCGCGCTCCCAGCCTTCCGTCAGGTTGTCGTCGAGCATGACGCGTCGCTCGCCGAACATGAACGCGTCAATCGTGATGACGACGTAGCCGCGGCGGACGAGGGCAGTGGTTGTGGGCCGCGAGGCGTAGTTACCGGCGTGGTAGCGCGTCATCGCCGGATGGTTGCGGCCGAAGTCGATGACCTTCTCCTTGCCGAACAGGAACATGCCGCCGTGCGAATGCAGGTCCACGATGGCAGGCGCCGGCTTCGTCAGGCCACGCGGGATGTGCACGTACGCCGGCACGCGGAAGAACGGCGTCGTCGAAAACAGCAGCTTCTCGCGGATGAAGTCGGGGCCCTCGTAGCGATCGAGAACCTCGGGCTCCGGATCCACGGCGGCAGGGAAGTAGCCGTACGCGCCGAGGATGGTGGCGCGCGTGCGCGCGGTGAACGTCTCGAGCGACGGCGTGCGGGCCGCGTCGTAGGCGCCGGGGAAGCGGCGCTCGCCGAGGGCCGGCGCGCCCGCGTGACGGCCAATCGCCGACACCACGTCGAAGTTGGCGCCGAGATCCGCCTGGCTGGGTGCCGTCGGCCGCACGATGTCGGGCGGCGGCCCTCCGTCGGCTCCGGGCCGCGCCTGCAGCGAAGCCGCGCGCGTCGGCGCGGGCAGACCGGAGGCGGCGGCGGCCGCTCCCAGCATGTCGAGGAACTCCCGGCGCGATGGCATGGGAACAATATAGGCGGATCAGC
>JBIQIB010000263.1:0-1718 GCA_044508265.1 Acidobacteriota bacterium | reverse complement strand
TCGTGCCGTCCGCGCTCGACGATGCGGCCACGGTCGAGGACGAGGATGCAGTCGGCCCGACGGATGGTCGAGAGCCGGTGGGCGATGACGAACGTCGTTCGCCCCTGCTTCAGCGTGCGCAGCCCCTCGAAGACGAGCTCCTCGGACTCCGAGTCGAGACCCGAGCTGGGCTCGTCCATGACCAGGATCCGCGAATTGCGGACGAACGCCCGCGCGATGCCGATCCGCTGCCGCTGGCCGCCGGACAGCATCAGACCTCCCTGCCCGAGCATCGTGTCGTAGCCGTCGGGCAGCCCCTCGATGAAGGTGTGCGCCTGTGCCAGGCGGGCGGCCTCGACGATCTCGTCGCGGGTCGCGTCCGGTCTGCCGTAGGCGATGTTCTGCCAGACGGGCGCGTGAAACAGCTGCGTCTCCTGCAGCACGAACGCTATCTCGCCGCGCAGCGATCGAATCGTCACGTCGCGGATGTCCTCTCCGTCGATTGAGACATGACCGTCGACCGGATCGTAGAAACGCGGGATCAGGCTTACCAGCGTGGACTTGCCACTGCCGCTCGGCCCGACGAGGCCGATCACCTGTCCGGGCTCGGCGACGAAGCTGATGTCCTCGAGCACGAGACGCCCCGGCGTATACGCGAAGCTCACGTGGTGGAACTCCACGCGTCCCGCCGTGACCTTGAGCGGCCTGGCGGACGGTGATCGAGGGAGCTTCTCGTCGGTCTCGAGCACCGCGCGCACGCGCTCGAGCCCGACGGCGGCCTGCGCGATGTTGGTACTGGCGCGCGCCAGCGACTGGATGGGGCGGAACAGTCGCCCGAGGTAGTTCAGGAAGACCACGAGCGCGCCGGCGGTCATCGCACCGCTCAACACTTCCCGCGCGCCGAACCACAGCACCGCCGCCGTCCCCAACGCCACGAATGAGGTGACGACCGGCCCCAGCAGCGACCGCACGCGGCGGGCGTAGAGCGCCGCTTCGACGCTCTCCCGGCTCTTGGCCGCCAGGCGCTCGCGCTCGAACGACCACTGCCCGAACGCCTTCACCACGCGGATGGCGCCGAGTCCCTCCTGCACGATGCTCACCAGCTCACTCTGACGCCGCCGCACGTCATGCGTCGCCGACCTGATCACCGAGCGGAGCCGGAAGACGAACACCAGCACCAGCGGCATCACCGCCAGCGCGACGAGCGTGAAACGCCAGTTCAGTGCCATCATCACCGCGATCATCCCGACGATGGTCAGGCTGTCGATGACGATGTCGAGGAGCGACGTCGAGACGAAGTCCTGGACCGAGTTGATGTCGTCGGTAATCGTGCTGATCAGCGGGCCGGTCTGCTGGCGGTCGTAGTACGACATCGACAGCCGCTGCAGGTGCGCGTACACGCTCTGGCGGAGGTCGTGCGCCACCCACTGGCCGATGCTCACGGTGTAGAAGGCGTTGAGATAGGCGTTGGCCGCCTGCAGCACCGCGATGATCACGGTGCCGGCAACGGCAATGTTCAGCAGCGTCAGAGGACCAGTGTCGTCGCCGGCGAACCGCCGGATGAACGCGGGCGCGGGTTCCGTCCCGAAGACCGAATCGAGCACGATCTTGAGCGGCCACGGCTGGGCGAGGCTCATGATCGTCTCGACCACCATCGCCACGGCGACGACCAGCACCCACCGCCAGTAGGGGCGGACGAGCAGGAAGGAGAAGCGCAGCACGTCCGGCGATTCTACGGC
>JBIQIB010000119.1:0-12392 GCA_044508265.1 Acidobacteriota bacterium | reverse complement strand
CGGCTCGGCGAGCCGTCCCTACCGCGCCGTCCCTACCGCTCGTAGCGCGCGCGGACGAGCCGCAGCACTCTCCGCACCTCGCGCGCATACGCCGGATCCGGATACGCGTCGCGGTAGATGCGCCCGTACTTCTCCCGGAGGTCGGGCGCGGCGTCGTCGAGGAAGCGGAAGAAGTGCGCGCGCGTGCCGCCCTTCAGGTAGAGCACGTTGCCGCCCATGAGCGGGATGTCGAGCTCGGCCAGGGCGCGCACCGTCGCTTCGATGCGTGCCGGCTGCGTCGAGAAGCCGGGGACGAGCGGCGACATGAGCACGCCGGCGCGCACGCCTGCATCCAGCAGGCGCCGCACGGCCCTGAGCCGCTGCACAGGCGGGGCCGCGCCAGGCTCGAGCTGCTCCGCCACCGCCGCGTCGACCGTCGGCAGGCTCATGTAGACGGTCGTGCGGTCGGCCCCCTGCGACATCCCGGCGAGCACGTCGGCATCGCGCACCACCATGGGTCCCTTCGTCACGAGACCGACGGCCACGCCTGCGCGCGCGAGCACCTCGAGGCAGCCGCGCGTCAGGCGGTAGTCACCTTCGACAGGCTGATAGGGGTCGGTCGCCGTACCGAGCGCGACGAGTTCGCGCCCGAAGCCGGGGCGGTCCACCTCGCGCGCCAGCATCTCGACGACGTTCCGCTTGATCAGAATGACCCGCGAGAAGTCGTCTCCTGTGCCGAGCTCGTACTGCGTCTGATACCGGCGGGCGAAGCAGTACACGCAGGCGTGCGTGCAGCCGCGGTACGGGTTGAGCGTCCACGTGAACGGCATGCCGTGCGTCTCGTTGAGCGCCGATCGGCACTGCACTTCCTGATACCGCACGCCGCCTGAACGCCGCTCGGCCGACGGCAGCGCCGCGACGCCGCCGGCCTTGACGCTGTGGGCCACCTCACGCGTCGTGGGCGACCGCCCGAGATCGAAGAGCACCGGCTGCATCGGCTTTCGTCGTTTGTTCGCCTTTGGCGATTATCCTCGTGGCCGCTCCTTTCGTCAATGTCTCTCGTGTCCGGTTCGGGTAGACTCTGGCGTCATGACTCCAACCCGTCGGGTAGTACGCACGCTGCTTGCGGCCGCGCTGCTGGCCACGCCGATCGCGGCGGTCGCGCAGGAAGACGTCCGTCTGACAGGGACCTGGAGCGTGGCGGTGACGTCGCCTGAGGGCGTCTTCCCCGCCGCGCTCGCGCTCACCGAGGAAGGCGATCGCCTGACCGGCATCGTCGTCGGGGAGCGGGGGCCTGCACCGGTGGAGGGCACGCGCGCCGCCGACGGCGTGACGCTGCGCTTCTCGATCACCTACGAAGGCGCCCCGTTGCACATCGTCATGAGCGCGCCAGCCGCCGGCGACGAGCTCAGCGGCCGCGTGGACTTCGGCGGCGTTGCCGAGGGCACCTGGACGGCCCGGCGAGACGCGCCCGCAGGCGTCAGCGGCGCCTGGGCCTTCACTGCCGACGATGGCGGCATGCCGGTGCCCGCGCAGCTGATGCTCGTGGAGGACGGCGGCAGGGTCAACGGGCGCCTGCTCGCGCGCAGCCATGGCATCGATGGCCTCGTCAGGGGGACCGTGACCGACGGCGTGCTGCAGCTTGCCGTCGACGCGACGGTGAACGGTTCGCCCCTCGTCATCGACCTGCCGGGACGGTTGACCGGCGAGACCCTCGCCGGCACGTACGCCGCCGGCGACCGCGCGGGCCGGTGGACGGCCGTGCGGCCGTAGCACGTGTCCACGACCCCTCCCGCCGCCGCGACTGCCACCGCTGCGCCTCCGGCGGCCGCGACGGCCAGCCCGGCCCGCATCGCGTCAATCGACGCCCTCCGGGGCTTCGACATGTTCTGGATCACCGGCGGCGACGCGCTGGCCCTCGCCCTCGGCAAGTGGCTCGGATGGTCGTGGCTCGTCCACCAGATGGAACACGTGGTGTGGGAAGGCTTCGTCTTCTACGACCTGATCTTTCCGCTCTTCATGTTCCTGGTCGGCGTGGTGCTCCCGTACTCGCTGAGCCGCTATGAAGGACGTCCGCGCGACGCGCACCTGCGCATCCTGCGCCGCGCCGCGCTGCTGATCGTCCTTGGCTGGGTGAACTGGGGCGTTCTGCAGTTCGACTTCGCCGAGATGCGCTGGCCCGGCGTCCTGCAGCGGATTGGCCTCGGGTACCTCGTGGCGGCGTTCGCCGTCCTGCACCTGCGTCTGCGAGGCCGAATCGTGCTCACCGCCGGCCTGCTGCTCGGGTACTGGCTGCTGTTGCTCCTGGTGCCGCGCCCCGGCGGCATCGCCGGCGACCTCTCGATGGAGGGCAACCTCGTCGGATGGCTCGACCGCACGCTGCTGCCCGGCACGATGTGCTGCTACACGTACGGCGACAACGAGGGCATCCTGTCCACGATCCCCGCCATCGCGACCGTGATGCTGGGCGTCTTCGCGGGGACGTGGCTGCGGTCGCCGCGTGCCCCTGCGGAGAAGGCGCAGGGACTCGTGATCGCCGGGCTGGCGTCACTGGCGATCGGCTTTCTCTGGTGGCCGCTGTTCCCCGTCATCAAGAACCTGTGGACGAGCTCCTACGTGATGCTTGCCGGCGGATGGAGCCTGCTGCTCCTGGCGCTCTTCTACTACGTCATCGACGTGAAGGGCCATCGCGCGTGGACGTTCCCGTTCGTCGTGATAGGCATGAACGCCATCACGATCTACGTCGTGCAGAACTTCGTCGACTTCGACGGGATCGCGCGGTTCTTCGTCGGCGGCGTGGCGTCGCTGCTGTCGGCAGGCGCCGGCGCCGTCGTGCTCGCGGCTGGCGCTGTCGTCGTGCGCTGGCTGTTCCTGCGCTATCTCTACGCGAAGGGGACCTTCCTGCGCGTGTAGCCTGCGTGCAGCTTCCTGCTTACGCTTCAGACGATCGTGCTACGCGGTGCTGACGAGAATGCGTTGCTCTTCGAGGATCTCGTGCAGGGTCCGCTCCAGCGGAATGGACGGTGACCAGCCGGTGGCGTGCAACAGCTTCACGTAGGAGCCGAGCAGCCGGGGAACGTCGCTCGGCCTGAGACGGGCCGGATCCCGTTCGATGCTGACGGCCACGCGGCTCTGTGCGACGAGCTGCTCCAGCAGATGGCCGATGACGTAGGCCTCTCCCCGGCAGACGTTGTAGATCTCGCCTTCCACGCCGTTCAGCATCAGCAGCGCGTACGCGCGGACGACGTCGCGGACGTCCGACAGATCGCGCGCTGCGTCGAGGTTGCCGACGCGGATGACGGGCGGCTCGAGGCCGGCTTCGATGCGGGCGATCTGCCGCGCGAACGACGGCGCGACGTACGCCGGATCCTGCCCGGGCCCCAGATGGTTGAACGGGCGCGCGACGATGACGCGCAGGCCGTCCACGCGGGCGGCGTCGAGCGCGACCATTTCCTGGGCGAGCTTGCTGACGCCGTACGGGCTGGTCGGCCTGACGGCTGACGTCTCGTCGAGCGCCTCGTCCGAAGGGGCGTAGATCGCCGCGGAGGTGGTGACGAGCACGCGCGCATCAGGCACGTGCCGCCCGACGGCCGCCAGCAGATGGTGTGTGGCGAGCGCGTTGAGCTCCAGGGCGACGTCGGTCTGCTGCCATGACGCGCCCTGGTTCGCCGCGCCGGCGAGGTGGTAGATCTCCCCGGGCCGCGCGTCGGCGAGGGCCGCGTCGACGGCGTGCACGTCGCGCAGGTCGACAGGCCGCCAGTCCACGCCCGTCGGCGCCGTCACGGGCGGCGGTGCCCCGGGCCGGTACCAGCCCACGAGCGAACCCGGCGTGCCGGCAAGGGCGCGCAGCAGGTGCTGTCCCGCGAACCCGGCCGCCCCCGTAACCAGTCGCGCACGCATCGCTGGCGCCGGCGCGGCCTCAGAAGGCCCGGCCTCCGCTGAAGCCGCCGCCGGTGCCGGTGTTGCCGCCGAAGGCGCCGAGGAAGTTCGAGAACGTGCCGAGGCCGGCCAGCGTGAACCCGATGTTGAAGCGGCGATCCTGGGGCACGGCGAATGTCGAGAACTGCGGGAAATTGTACTGCTGGTACTCGAACACGATCCCGCAGCACTGCGCGTTGTAGTAGCCCACGATCCGCTGGTCGAGCATCGTCGAGCGGCCGATGTCGTAGTAGAACGCGTACGTGCCGCCGAAGCGGTTGCCCTTCGCGCGCACCGACGTGCTCGCGTTGAAGTACTTGTCCGGCCGATCCGGCTGGAACGAGAACTTCCGCTGGCTCCAGCCGCCCGTCACGTTGAGCACGTCGCTCACGGCGTAGTTGCCGTTCAGGCGGATGCTCTGGAACTCGCGCGCGTCGTTGTCGTAGTCGATGCGGGCGCTGACCGACGTCGCCTCCGACGGCGAGTAGTTGGCGCCTATCGCGATCGGCGAGAAGTTGCTCGGTGCGCGGCCGAAGTAGTTCAGCGGGAACTGCGCGAAGTCGTACTGGCTGGCCCGCGGATCCGAGTAGTAGCTCTGCGTGACGCTGACCGTGAGGAAGTCGCGGTTGCGTGCCGTGGACGCGCCCGACCGGCGCTTCGCCGTGAACCTGTTGATGAGCCCGTAGGACAGCCTCGTGGTGCCGCCGTAGGTGTAGTCGTAGCCCTCGAGCTTCACGATCCGGTCGTAGTCGTCGAAGAACGTGAGCCGCTGGATCGTGAAGGTGGGCTCGATCGTGTGCTTGTACTTCTCGGCATAGCCGTTGTCCGGTGTGTCCCACACCCTGGTGAACTTCGGCCCGACGATGTCGGAGCGGAGGTCCCAGTACCGGCGGGTGAGCGGCTCCTCGGCCTGCACGTCACGCCCGTCGTCGTCCTTCACGTAGCTCTCCGAGTAGTACGTCGAATGGAAGGAGATCGAGGAGTTGAACGTCAGGAACGGCCACTTGTTGAACGGCACCCGGAGGCTGGGCGAGACGTCGATGCGCGTCAGGCCCTGGTCGGCTTCCGCCTCGGTCCACTTGTCGATACGGGTGAGCCGCACGGCCTCGGTGTTGAACCCGGCGTAGAAGGGCGTCCGGCCGAGGCGCGTCTGGGCGAACGCGTAGCTGAGGCGCGGCGTGCCTCCCTGCATGCTCGACTCGGTGTCCGAATAGAACAGCTCGGTCGTGTCGTAGCTGAGGCTGGTGCTGTGCCGTCCCCAGCTGCCGGAGAGGTTGCCGCGGATCGACCGCGTGCGCGACGACCAGTCGTACGGGTTCTGGTTGAACGTCGTCCGTGTGATGACGCTGGAGAAGTAGTCGACGTTGCCCCGGGCGCGCAGGTTGAGCGGCAGCACCTGGACCGCGTTCGCGCGGATCTCGTAGTTGCGCTGCGCCGGCGTGCTGACGGTGCCGCCGCCGGCGGTGTACGACGCCTCCTTCTCGTCCAGGAAGTACGTGCTCGCCGAGCCCTGCGAGCCCGGGCCCGCGACGTAGCGGTACTCCCCGCCCATCCCCTGGCCACGCTTGGTGAACCAGTCGTGCATGAGGGTGAGGTCCTGGCTGCGATTGATGGCCCAGAAGAAGGCGTTGCTGAGGCTCTGCCCGCGGATGACCGACGAGCCGTACGTGGGCAGCAGGAAGCCCGTCGCGCGGTCGTCGTCCTGGATCGGGTAGTACATCGCGGGCAGGTAGAAGAGCGGCACGCCCTTCACCTTGAGCACCGTGTTCGTGAGGAACGCGTACTTGTCGAGGTGCACCGTCGTGGTGTTGGCCACGAGCTCCCAGCGCGGCGTCGGCTGCACGCAGCTCGTGAACCCGCCCTTCGTGATCTTGTACTTGCGCGGCCCGATCTTCTCGATCGTCTCGCCGTAGAAGAGCGCGTCCGGCTCCTGCGTGCCGAAGAAGCTCTTGTCGGCCTTCTCGCCGAGTGACGCCGATCCGGAGGCGTTGTAGAACGTGCCGGTCTTCGTCGCGAGGTCGAACTCCAGCCGGTCGGCCGCGACGCGGCTCTCCGGCGCCGAGTAGACGACGTTGCCGGTCGCGATCATCTTGCGGGTGTCGTGGTAGTAGTCCACGACGTCCGCGTAGAACTTCTGGTTGCCCTGTTCGAGCTCGACCTGCCCCTCGAGGTGGTAATGGTCGCCGCGCACCTCGATGCGTGACTGCTTGGCCAGTCGGAATCCGGGGACCTGCTGGGCGAACGCCGGTCCGGCCGCCAGCGCGCTGAGCATGGCGAGGAGGGAGACGACACGTCGAATCATGGGCAATCGGCGCTCGGCACTCGGGCAGGACGCGGCAGGCGCCCGCAGAATATCACGGCGTTCGCGTGCGCTCGCCCAGGGCCTCGAGCACGGCCCCGGCGAGAAACAGCGAGCCCGCCACGACGATGGGCGCACCGCGCGCGCAGGCCGCTTCGACCGCGGCGTCGGCGTTCTCTGCCCGGGTGATCGGCAGCATCGGTACCCACCTGTTCAGCTCCGCCGCGACCTCGTCGGCAGTCCGCCCGCGCGGGGGATGTACCTGCAGGACCACGGCCGCTGACGCACGCGCGACGAGCGGGGCGAGGATGGCCGCCGCATCCTTGTCGCGCATGAGCGTGGTGACGAGCGTGACGCCGCGCAGCCCGGCGGCGTCCATCCAGGCGGCCAGCGCCGCGGCGCCGTCGGCGTTGTGCGCGCCGTCTATCACGATCGGCGGACGTCCCACGCGCCTGATCACCTGCAGCCGTCCCGGCCAGACCGCCTCGCGCAGCCCGGTCTCGATGGCCGCGTGCGGCACGACGACACCCTGGGCGGCGAACGCTTCGAGCAGCCGGACGGCGACAGCGGCGTTTGCCACCTGATGGGCGCCGCGCAAGGCCAGGGGCAGCGGACCATAGGCGGCCGTTGGCGTGCGCAGCGTGACCCACGTGTCGAGTCCGCGTTGCGCCTGCTCGGCCTGCACGTCCGCGTGAGCGTCCACGAGGGATGCGCCGCGCTCGACCGCGGCGTCAACGATGACCTTTCGTGCCGCGCCCTGCCTGACGCCCGACACGACGATGGCGCCGGGCTGGATGACCCCGGCCTTCTCAACGGCGATCGCTTCGACGGTGGAGCCGAGCTGGGCGACGTGGTCGAGTCCGACCGTGGTGATCGCCGCCAGCGGCGCCGCGGCGACGTTGGTCGCGTCGAAGCGGCCGCCGAGCCCCACTTCGAGGACGGCGGCATCGACGCGCTCCCTGCGGAACAGCTCGAACGCGGCCACTGTCGTGATCTCGAAATACGTGCACGGCGACGCCAGGCGGCCCTCGGCTCTGAGGGCGTCCTCGACGTCGAAGACGGCCGACAGCGCGTCGGCAAGCACCGCGGACGACACGTCGCGCTCGGCGATCCGGAACCGCTCGGTGAGGTCGACGAGGTGTGGCGACGTGTACAGTCCGACGCGACGTCCGGCGGCATGCAGCGCGCGGGAGGCGATGGCCGCGACCGAGCCCTTGCCGTTGGTGCCGGCGACGATGACGCGAGGATATGCGCGCTCGGGGTGGTCGAGGGCCGACGTCAGCGTGCGGACGTTGTCGAGCCCGAGCTTGACGCCGAAGAACTCGCGCTCGGCGAGCCGCTCGAAGGGGGTCACCGCGGGGTGTGCATGAAGCGGAGCGCGTCGGCGATGTGCTTCTTCAGCGAGCGGCGATCGACGATGCAGTCGATCATGCCGTGCTCGAGGAGGAACTCCGACCGCTGGAATCCCTCGGGCAGCTTCTGACGGATCGTCTGTTCGATGACGCGGGGACCGGCAAAGCCGATGAGCGCCTTCGGCTCGGCGATGTTCAGGTCGCCGAGCATCGCGAAGCTCGCGGTGACGCCGCCGGTCGTCGGATCGGTGAGCACCGAGATGTAGGGCAGGCCGGCGCGGTCGAGGCGCGCCAGCGCGGCGCTGACCTTGGCCATCTGCATCAGCGAGAACGTGCCCTCCATCATCCGCGCGCCGCCCGAACTCGACACCACGATGACCGGGCGCTGGTGCGTCAGGGCGCGTTCGATGGCCCGCGTGATCTTCTCGCCGACGACCACGCCCATGCTGCCGCCGATGAAGCGGTACTCCATCGCGGCGATCTCGGTCGTGATGCCGTCGATCTCGCCGGTGCCGCACACGATGGCGTCCTTCAGGCCGCTCGAGCCCTGCGCGCTGCGCAGCCGCTGCGAGTAGGGCTTCGTGTCGATGAAGCCCAGCGGGTCGGTGGACGCGAGGTCGGAATCGTGTTCCTGCCAGTCGCCGTCGAAGAGCATCGCCAGCCGCTCACGCGCGCCGAGGCGGAAGTGGTGGCCGCACTGGGGACAGACCTGGAGGTTCTCGTCGAGATCCTTCCGGTAGAGCGCCTGCGAGCAACCGGGGCACTTGACCCAGAGGCCTTCCGGGATGCGGCTGCCGGTGTCGGACGGCGTGATGGGCTTCGGGACGCGCTTGAACCAGACCATAGGAGACGCCGGGAGCAGGACAGTCGGGCCGCGCCCTCACGGGCAGCGCGGCGCAAGCATTCAAGGATACGGCATCGCGGCCCGCGGTGTCAGGTGCGCCGCGGGACGTAGTACTGGGTGCCAGGCTGCTTCTGCTCGACCTGCTTCAGGAGGTCGTCGACGTCCTCGTCGGTCCAGTCGAGATCGAGCTGCGACGTCTCCACGACGAGCAACGGCGCGGCGGTGTAGTGGAAGAAGAAGTGGTTGAAGGCGTCGTTGAGCTCGGCGATGTCGGCGTCCTGGCGGCGTGCGGACGGATCGCGGCGCGCGCGTTCCTTCGCCCGGCGGCGCAGCATCTCGGTCGGCGCCTGCAGGTAGACGACGAGGTCGGGCGTCGGCAGGTCGGCGGCCAGCAGGTCGTACAGCCGCTGATAGATGAACAGCTCGTTGTCGTCGAGGTGCAGGTACGCGAAGATCTTGTCCTTGTCGAACAGGTAGTCGCACACCGTCACCTGCGTGAACAGGTCGGCCTGCCTCAGGGCATCCTGCTGGCGGTGGCGGGCCAGCAGGTGGAAGAGTTGCGCCTGGAAGGCGGCGCCGGCGCGGCGGTCGTCGGCGCTGAACGGGTTGTCGATGTCGTCGAGGACGAGAGCCGCATCGAGCCTTGCACTCAGCCGTTCGGCGAGGACGGCCTTTCCGAGCCCGGGCGGGCCCTCGATCGCGAGGTAGCGGACGTCCAAGGTCGCGCGCAGTATAGCGAGCGCGTCAACGGGGCGGCAAGGGACCGCGTGCTAGCATTCGCGATTGATGCGACGTCCACTGCTCCCGCTGACGGCGATGGCGCTCGCTGCGGCCTGTGCCTCGACCCCGCCCCCGCCCCCGCCCGTCGTCGTGCCCTACGAGGCGAAAGTCGCCAGCATGCTGCGCCTCGAGGACCATCGGGTCCTGACCGACGCACGTGCGACGCCGCCCCCGCCGTCGCCCGTGGTGGACGAACGCGGTCGTGTGCTGCCCGCGCCGCCGCCCGCGCCGCCGACGGATCTGCTCACGCTCGTGCGTGACGAATCGCCTCGCGTGCGTCGCCGTGCGGCGCTCGCCATCGGGCGCGTGGGTCTGCCGGACGGCATCGCGCCGCTCACGGCCACGCTCACGGATCAGGATCCCGACGTGCGTGCGATGGCGGCGTTCGCGCTCGGTCTCATCGGCGGCGCCGACGTCGTGGCCCCTCTGACGACGGCGCTCGACGATGCGGCGCCCATCGTGCGCGGCAGGGCAGCGCAGGCGCTGGGGCTCGTGGGCCGCGACCATGCCGCGTCGGCGGCACCGGCCATCGGGCGCATGGTGTCTGCGCTGGTGGACGGCGGCGCGCTCTCGACGCCGCCGGACCCCTCGGCGCCGCTGCCGGTCGAGGCCGACGCCGTGCTGCGCGGCGTCACGGCGCTGGCGCATCTCGGCAGCTACGACGGCCTGGCGGCCGCGGTGCTCGACGCCCAGGGCCAGCCGCGCAGCTCGTGGTGGCCCATTGCGTTCGCGCTGTCGCGCGTGGACGACGAGCGCACCGTCCCTGCGCTGCGCGCGCTGCTCTCGTCCGCCGATCCGACGACGGTGGCGTACGCGGTACGGGGCCTCGGCGAGCGCAAGGCTGCGGCGGCGGCCGACGCGCTGCTGCCATTTCTCCGGCCTGGCGACGACGTGCATGCGCACGTGCGCGTCAACGCCGTCCGCGCGCTGGCGCAACTCGGGGACGCTCGGGCGGTCGAGCCCCTCCTGGCCCTGCTGACCGCCGCTCGTGAACCCGACGGCCTGACGCTCGAGGTCGTCGCGGCGCTGGGGCAGCTGCGTGACCGCGCAGCGGAGGAGGCGCTCATCGATCGCATCGCCGCGCGGTGGCCGCCGCTCCGGGCCGCGGTGCTGCGCGCGCTGGCGCGCATCGACGCGGTGACCTTCACGACGGTGCTGTCGGCACTCGATCCCGATCCCGACTGGCGCGTGCGCGCAGCGCTGGCCGACGCGGTGACCGAACTGCCGCCCGAGGTCTCGCATCCCACCCTGACGCGCCTCCTGCAGGACAGCGACCAGCGGGTGCTGCCGGCCGTGCTGCGCGCCATGGCGAAGACGAAGATGCCGGGCCTGGATCGCGAGGTGACGCAACGGCTTGCCAGCGACGATGCCGCTGTGCGCGCGGCAGCCGCGGGCGTGGCCGGCGAGCAGAAGATGAGTGCGGCGCGTCAGGCGGTCGAAGCCGCGTTGCAGCGGACGGGGGCCGACCCGGCGCAGGCTGACGTGCGCTGGACCCTGCTGTCGTCGCTCGGCGACATCGACCCGGCGGCCGCGGAGCCGCGCATGCGTGCGGCGCTCGAGGACAGCGACTGGTCGGTGCGTCTGCGTGCCGCGCGATGGCTGGAGGCGCGGCAGCCCGGCGACTCGCTCGCTGACGCGATTCGTCCCGTGCCGAGCCGGCACGCCGCCGACTACTACGCCACGCCGCACCTCGTCTCGCCCGAGGTGTCGCCGATTGCGTACATCGACACCCAGCGCGGCACGATCGAGGTGCAGCTGTCGGTGCTCGACGCGCCGCTCACCGTCGACAACTTCGTGACGCTCGCGCGCAACGGCTACTTCAACGGCCTGCAGGTGCACCGGGTCGTGCCGAACTTCGTGGTGCAGGATGGCGACCCGCGCGGCGACGGCACCGGCGGGCCCGGCTACTCGATCCGTGACGAGCTGCACGACGGGACGTACGCGCGCGGCACCGTGGGCATGGCGCTGGCGGGCCCAGATACGGGCGGCAGCCAGTGGTTCATCACGCACTCGCCGCAGCCGCACCTCGACGGGCGGTACACGATCTTCGGGCAGGTCGTCGCCGGGATGGAGATCGTGGACGCGTTGCAGGCGGGTGACACCGTCACGCGCATCCGTATCTGGGACGGCGTGGAGATGCGCTGAGCGTCCGTCGCGCGGGTCACCCCCCTTGTGGCGTGCTATGCGGCGCTGACGCGCGACGCCTGCGAGGCGGCGCCTGAAAACGACGACGGGGCCGGGTGTGAGCCCGGCCCCGTCGTATGCCGCTCAGCGTTTCCTGGCGGCACGTCGGAGGTCTTGTGGCGGCCGGCGACCTACGTCGCCGCCTTCTGCGCAACTGTCCTGGCCACTGACGCATCCCCCCTTTCACGGGTGGTCTACGAGGCCGGTCGCTCACGCGGAACCCGCGCTCGCAACGCTGTGTGCCGGGCGTCCGCTCGGCCCGCCCGGGGTCGACAGCCGTTCGTTGCGACCGGAGGGCCGGCGGCCACCGTACGAGACGGCGGCCGCGGCAGGGACCAACTGACGCACGCCGCGGAGCGGCGTGCGTGTGCGGCTTTACGGCAGGGCCGTCTTACCGCTTCTTTGCGGCCGTCTTCTTCGCGGCCGTCTTCTTCGCGGTCTTCTTCACGGCCGTCTTCTTCGCGGCAGGAGCTTTCTTCGCTGCCTTCTTGGCTGCCTTCTTCGCCATTCTTCCTCCTTGGGGGCGACCTCAATCTTGGCGTGCCGACATTGGCACATCACTACAGGTGGATTGAGTTAAGTCGCCTCACGCAAGATGTAGATTATGGATGAGAAAAAGGTGTTGTCAAGCACAAATACACACGTTTTGTCAAAAAATTCGCGTGCCTCGCGGATGTGGTGGCTAGCGCATCGGTAGGCCATTGTCAAATTTGACAAACAAACACCTTCTTACCATTCCCTCTCACGCCCTGGATCGCGCTGCTGCCAGCATTTGCACGGCTCCGCGGCGACGACGGTGTTTGTCAGGTAAGAGTTTTATGACTGATTGACGCCGGCGGGCGGGCGTTCGCACATGTGCGCCGTGAGCCGTGTGAAGAGGGCGATCGACGCGTCCAAGGGCCGAAGAAAAAACATCGGCTCGATCGCGAGAGCGCGCCGCTTCGTGCGAGGCGACGTGCCGAACGAGTGACGCGAGCCGGACCCGAGCACTCGTCGCCGCGTGCCGGCGGCGCGAGCGATGCGCGTGGCCGTCCTG
>JBIQIB010000016.1:6030-52437 GCA_044508265.1 Acidobacteriota bacterium | reverse complement strand
GAGCCGTCCCTACCGAGCCGTCCCTACCCGCCGACTTCGAGGGTGGTGTCCACCTGCTGGAGCGGGGCGTGAACGAGCACCAGCTCCACGCGTCCCACGCGCAGCGTGTCACCCGGCAGCAGCGTCGCCTTCAGCACCCGCTTGCCGTTGACGTAGGTCCCGTTGGTGCTCTGCAGGTCCTCGACCTCGAGCTGGCCGGTGGGCAGTGCCGTGAGCCGGCAGTGCAGGCGCGACACCATCGCGGCGTCGACGATGAAGTCGGCCCTCACCGCACGGCCGAGTGTCTTGATGGTGCCCGGCATCAGCCGGAACGTCAGGGTCGGCTCGTGGCCCTGCTGGGTCCGGAGAATCCACATGGAGGTCCTCACGCCGACGTCGTGGCAGGAGCCGGCAGCCCGAGCACCTCGCGGACGCGCGGGTGCACGACCTCACCCCCCCGCGTGACGAGCGTCTCGCGCGTGATCTCGTCGGCGGTGTCGATGTCGAGTGCGCCGTCCTTCATCAGGTGCGTGACGAGTGTCGTCACGTTCCTGGCGTACATCTGGCTGGCGTGGTAGGGGACGGTGGCGGCAAGGTTCGTCGGGCCGTGCACCGTCACGCCGCTGACGACGACGGACTGGTCGGCGACGGTCGCCTCGCAGTTGCCGCCGCGCTCGGCGGCAAGGTCCACGATGACCGAGCCGGGGGCCATCGACGCCACCATGTCGGCGGTGACGAGCACCGGCGACTTCTTGCCCGGAATCGCCGCCGTCGTGATGACGACATCGCTCTGCGCGACGACCTTTGCCATCGTCTCGCGCTGGCGCCGGTAGAACGACTCGTCCTGGGCCGTCGCGTAGCCGCCCTTGTCCTCGGCGGCCGCAGCCTCGAGCGGCAGCTCGATGAACTTCGCGCCCAGGCTCTCGATCTGCTCCTTGACGGCAGGACGCACGTCGTAGGCCTCGACGCGCGCGCCGAGGCGCCTGGCCGTGGCGATGGCCTGCAGCCCCGCGACGCCGGCGCCGATCACGAACACGCGCGCCGCGGTGATCGTGCCTGCGGCCGTCATCATCATCGGGAACAGACGCGGCAGGGTGTCGGCCGCCAGGATCACGGCCTTGTAGCCGGCGATGTTGGCCATCGACGACAGGGCGTCCATGCTCTGCGCCCGCGTGATCCGCGGAATGAGCTCCATCGCGAACAGCGACGCGCCACGCGCCGCCACGGCGCCCGTCGTCTGGCCGGCGATCAGCGGATCGGCAAACCCGATCAGCACGTGCTGCGGGCCGAGCCGATCGACGTCGGCCTCGCCCTGCACCCCGCCGGCCCCCGGCGTCCGTACCTGGAGGATGAGCGTCGCGCGTGCGTAGACGTCGTCGCGACTGACGATCGTCGCGCCCCTGGCGGCGTAGTCGGCATCCGGAAAGCCGGCGGCGACGCCCGCGCCGGCCTCGACCAGCACCTCGGCACCTGCCTTGACGAGCGCGGGCACGCTGGCAGGCACCAGCGCGACACGAAGTTCACCGGGAAGGGTTTCTCTGGGGACGCCGACGACCATGGCCCCGGCATTGTAACGTGAGTGAACCCGGCAGGAGGCCTCTCCGTCCAACCCCATGTCCCCGTAGCGCCTGCGGCGACGCCCCGGCGTCGGCGACGGTCCTGGAGAGATCGATGACGAAAACGAGCAAGCGAATGATGGGCGCGGGCATCGGCGTGGCCGTTCTGGGCGGCGCGGCCTACCTGCTGGGCGGCTTCGGCACCGCCAGCGCCAGCGTCGACCCGACGCGCCTGGCGACCGTCGAGCGCTCCACCATGGTGAAGTCCGTGGTCGCGACGGGCAAGGTGGAACCCATTGCCAAGGTCGAGATCAAGTCGAAGGCCAACGGCATCATCGAGCGGGTGCACGTCGAGGTCGGCGACGTCGTCGCCGAGGGGGACATCCTCGTCGAACTGGACAAGGAGGAGCTGAACGCCCGTGTCCGTGAGGCGCAGGCGAACCTCCAGGCAGCCGAGGCAGGGCTGTCGGGCGCGCGTGCGGAGCTCGAGAAGAACAAGATCGAGGCTGAGGGCCCCGACGTCGAATTCGCCGAGCGGGCAGCGAAGCGGGCCGCCGAGCTCTTCGCGCAGCAGCTCATGCCGCAGTCCGAGCTGGACCAGACGCGCAGCCTCTACGAACAGGCGGTCAACAGGCAGCGCGCCGCGCGTGGTCAGCTGGTCGTCTCGAGAGCGAAGGTCGCCGAAACCGAGGCGCAGGTGGCGCAGGCCCGCGCGGCCCTCGAGCGGGCGCAGGAAGACCTCCGCAACGCGACCATCCGCGCGCCGATTGCGGGCATGGTGCTCACGCGCGACGTCGAGGTGGGCAGCCCCGTGTCGTCCATCCTCAACCTCGGTGCCAACGGCACCCCCGTGATGACGCTCGGCGACATCGGCGAGGTGTTCGTGCGCGGGAACGTCGACGAATCGGACATCGGCTTCGTACGTCTCGAGCAGCCGGCCCGCATCAGCGTCGAGACGTTCAAGGACCGGCAGTTCAACGGCAGCGTGACGCTGATCTCGCCGATGGGCACCGAGGAAGACAACGTGACCACCTTCGAGGTGCGCGTCTCGATCGACAACCCCGGCAACGAGCTCAAGGCCAACATGACGGCCAACGCCGAGATCGTGCTCGAGGAGCATCCCGGCTCGCTGATCATTCCCGAGGCCGCACTGAGTTACGACGCCGACAGGCAGGCGCACGTGGACGTGTTCGACCCGGCCGAGCCCACGGGCCGTCGGCGCGTGCCCGTCACCGTCGGCGTGAGCAACGGCACGCGCGCGCAGATCCTCGACGGCCTCGAGGAAGGCGACAAGGTCGTCCTGCCGTCCTGATCGAGCAGGCGAACAGCCATGGGTGAATCGTTCCGTCAGGCCATCGACAACCTCCGGGCCAACAAGCTCCGGAGCTTCCTCACGATGTTCGGCATCATGTGGGGCATCGTGTCGATCGTCGTGCTGTCGGCGCTCGGCGAAGGCTTCCGCCGGGGCAACGACGCGGTGCTGCGCGAGTTCGGACGCAACATGAGCATCGTCTGGGGCTCGCGCACCGGCATGCAGGCCGGCGGGGAGCGCGCCGGGCGGCCCATCATCCTGACGGTGGACGACGCGCGCGCCGTACGCGAGCAGGGCCGGCTCGTCGCGGACGTCAGCCCCGAGCTGCAGCGCGGCACCACGGTCAAGAGCGCCTACAACCAGGCGTCGGTCACCGTCCACGGCGTCGAGCCGCCCTACATGTTCATGCGGACGATCGAGGTGGACAGCGGACGTCAGCTGAACTGGAGCGACGAGCGGAATGCCTCCCACGTCTGCGTCATCGGGTGGGAGATGTCCAAGCAGCTGTTCGGCGACCGGAGCCCGATCAGGGAGACGGTGCTGATCAACGGGCTGCCCTACACGGTCGTCGGCCGGATCCGGCGCAAGGACCAGGACAGCAGCTACAGCGGCCCCGACAACAACAAGATCTTCATCCCGTTCTCGGTGATGGTCCGCAACATGCCGCGCACCGACCAGCCGCCGGGCGCCATCCACCAGATGATCGTGTTGCCGACGCCCGAGGTGGTCGCCGAGCTCGGCACGATCATGTCGCAGCGCACGGGGCGCGTCGAGGACATCGACTGGCCGCTCGAGCGCGAGGTCCGTGAGATCCTCGCGCGCCGCAAGGGCTTCAACCCGGATGACCGCGACGCGATCAGCGTATGGGACACGTCGCTGAGCACGATGTTCTTCGACCGGATGATCGGCGCGATGGCCAGCTTCTTCCGCCTCGTCGGCATCGTCACGCTGGCGCTCGGCGGCATCGGCGTGATGAACATCATGCTCATCGCCGTCCGTGACCGCACGAGGGAGATCGGCGTCCGTAAGGCGCTCGGCGCGACGACTGCCCAGATTCAGCGCCAGTTCTTCCTGGAAGGCTTCTTTCTCACGCTGCTGAGCGGGGGCGCGGGCCTCCTGCTCGGCGCCGCGCTCTGCCTGGCCGTGAACGCCTTCGCCACGCTGCCCATCCGCTTCTCCGGGATGATCATCACCTGGTCGAGCGCCCTGATGGCCGTGCTCGGCCTGCTCGTCATCGGCGTCATCGCCTCCACGCTGCCAGCGCGGCGTGCCGCGCAGCTGCCGCCCACCGAGGCGCTCCGGTACGAGATGTAGGTCAGGGACGCGATCATGACACCGCCCGATACAGCCACGATCGAACTCACGTTGCCGTCGGCCGCCTCGCGGCGTCGTTCGCGCGGCGGCGTTCGGCACATGCTGCGCGAGGTGACGCGCGAGGCGCTCTATGGCGTGGCGCGCAACCGCATGCGGGCGGGGCTGTCGATGCTCGGCATCTCCTGGGGCATCGTCTCGGTGGTGATGCTGCTCGCCTACGGCAACGGCTTCCAGGACGCCCTGATGTTCGGGTTCCGGAACGCGTTCGGCGAGGGCACGGCCGTCCTCTGGCCGGGGCAGACGAGCATGCAGGCCGGCGGCCAGCGTGCGGGACGGAGGATCCGTCTGAAGCCGGAAGACGTCGGCATGCTGGCCGAGCTGCCCGCGATCAAGTTCGCGAGCCCCGAGTACGTCAACCGCCTGCCGATTGTGTTCGGTGACCGCACCGTGACGCAGCCGGTACGCGGCGTGGACGCCATCTACGGCACGATGCGCCACGAGCGCCCCGGCGCGGGGCAGGGTCGCTGGCTGACGGTCGACGATGTCGCCGAGCGCCGGCGCGTGGCCTTCCTGGGCTACGAGGTGGCGCGCAAGCTGTTCGGCGCCAGGCAGGCGGTGGGCCAGACGGTGCGCATCGGCTCACGGCCGTTCGAAGTGATCGGCGTGATGGAAGACAAGGTGCAGATGTCGGCGTACTTCGCGCCCGACAAGTACTGCGTCTTCATCCCCTATACGACGATGAGCGAGCTGCAGGACACGACCTACCTGGCGACGCTCGTCATCCAGACCGTAGACCCCTGGCAGCAGGACCGCGCGCTCAGGCAGGTACGCGAGGCGCTCGCCCGCAAGTACCAGTTCAACCCCTCCGACGAGCGGGCGGTGGTCATCAACGACTCGGTAGAGAACAGCCGGATGATAGGCGGCATCACCGACGGCCTGAAGGTCGTGCTGACGTTCATCGGCGTGCTCACGCTGGCCATCGGCGGCGTCGGGATCATGAACATCATGTTCGTGTCGGTGACCGAGCGGACGCGGGAGATCGGCATCCGCAAGGCGCTCGGCGCGCGGCGGCGCGAGATCCTGCTGCAGTTCCTCTTCGAAGGGCTGCTGATCACCTTCCTCGGCGGCCTGGCCGGCGTGGCGGCGTCGTTTGCGCTCGTGCGGGTGTTCAGCCCGCGACCCTTCCTGGCCGAGCTGCTCGACGACATGACGCGACGCACCGACATCCACCTCGTGATGTCGCTGGAGCTCCTCGGGATCTGCACCGCGATTCTGATGGTGGTCGGCATCGCGGCCGGCTTGCTTCCGGCCGTACGCGCATCGCGCCTCGACCCGATCGAGTCGTTGCGCTACGAGTAAGGCGCGCCTCCCCGGCTCCGGCGCATAGCGCTCGCAGCCGCCGCGCAGCCGACGGCGCGGGAATCGCGTTGTCAGGATCAGCGCTGCGACGTGAACGTCGTCTCGAGCCAGGCGGCGACGACGCGGGCGACCTCCGGGCTCACGCTCCTGTCGTCGAGCGTGCCGTACTCGCTCACCTCTCCGGTCTTCGCCGGCACCAGCAGGTGGTTGATGCCCGGCAGCTTCACCACGTCCACGCCCTTGCCCTTCCGGCGCGCCTGCGCGAGAGCCAGCAGCGCGTCCGCGTTGGACGGTTCCACCTGCCTGTCGAGCTCGCCGTGCACGATGAGCAGCGGCTGGTTGGCGCGCTTCAGCGGCTCGGCGGGGTCGTAGGCGAGCAGGCTGCGGAACCACGGCGTGTCCGCCTGCTTGCGGAGGTTCTCGGGGACGCCGTCCCATCCCTCGCCCGTGAGCACGGCGTTCATGATCTGTGTCTGCAGCGCCATCCGCTTCTGCTTCTCGTCCTCTGGCAACGAGAGGCCGGACAGCGCCCGGCGTTGCTGCGCGAGGATGAGCTCGCTGCCGGTGCCCCCCGGACCGTTGATCGAGACGACGGCCTTGATGTCGTTGGTCCGCGCCGCGGCGAGCAGCGCGACGGCGCCGCCTTCGCTGTGCCCGGCGACGGCGATCCTGTCGTTGTCGACGTCCTTCCGCTTGCGCAGGTACCGCACCACCGACCTCACGTCCTCGGCGTAGTCGTCGAGCGTCGCCGACTCTGAGCGGCCCCCGCTCTGTCCGACGCCGCGCTTGTCGTAACGCACGACCAGGTAGCCCGCATCGGCAAGCGCGCCGGCAAGCTGCGCGAGGATGGGCACGCCGAACGCGACGCCGTCGCGATCGAGTTCGCCCGAGCCGCCCACGAGGATCACGGCCGGCAGGCGCGTGACGTCTTTGGCCTTGTCGTCCGGGGCGGTGCTGCCGGGCGGGCGGGAGATCGTCGCGGCCAGGCTGAATCCGACAGCCGGAATCATTTCTTCTTCGTCGTTGTCGCGAGGCTCGCGCACCGACCGCGTGAAGACGGACGTGATGTCCTCGCGGACGACGTCGATGCTGGCGGCGGGGATGCTGTAGCGCACGAGCCGGCCGGTGGCCGCTTCCGCCCAGACGAGCACGGCGAGCGGGCCGCTCGGATTGGAGACGTCCACCGTATGGCGGCGCACGTCGAACGTGCCGGCGGCCGTCTGGATGCGCTCGGTGTCGACGGCGGTCAGCCGTGCCTGCACCTCCGCCTGCGGCGCCACGTAGACGGGCAGCGACTCTCCCGCCTGCATCGTCACCAGCCTGCGTGCCAGACCTTCGACGGCTCCGAACACGTTGTTCGGGAAGATCACCGTTGCAGGCGACACGGTGTCGGTCTTCTGCTGGACGTCGTCGCCGCGCGTGATCCGGCTCGTCGCGGTGCTGCCGGCAAATTCGGTCTCGAGCGACTCCACCTGCCCGCGCACCGCCATCTCCATGGACAGGCGCTGCGGCGCGAGATCCGGCCCGTAGACGATCTCGGCCGAGCGCAGGCTGAAGTTGCCGCCCTCGATGCCGCCCGTCGAGCGGATGACCGTGCGGCCGTCGAGCGAGATCACGCTGACGTCCTCGGTGCCGACGGGGCGGCCCTGAATGATGATGCGGAAGGCCGCCGACGTGGTGGTAGCGGAGGCCTCGGCGTCAGGAGGCGGGGCCTCCTGCGCAAGGGCCGGCGTGGCGAGGGCGATCGCGGCAAACCACGTAAAATAGCGGACGGACACACGCATGAGTCTCAGAATAGCCCAGTCGTTCTCCGCCTCGTTCCTCGCGTTGACGTCCGATGCGGTCGTCTTCGACCGCAGCGGGACGGCCGCACGGCTTCGCGTCTCGGGACCCGATCGGATGGAGTGGCTGCAGGGCCTGCTCACCAACGACGTGTCGTCACTCGGCACAGGCGAGGGGTGTTACGCGGCGTACCTGACGCCCCAGGGCCGGATGATCGGCGACATGCGCGTGCTCGTCCGCGGCGACGACGTGCTGCTCGACGTGGAGGCGTCGGCGCGTGAAGCCCTGCTGAGCCGCCTCGACCAGTTCATCATCATGGAGGACGTCACGCTGACCGACGTCTCCGGGGAGCTGGGGTGCGTTGCCGTCGCGGGCCCGGCATCGGCGCGTCGGCTCGCCGCGCACCTCGGCATGTCGGGTGAGACCCTCGCGGCGCTGGGCGAGTATCAGCACCAGCCGGTCAGCGTGGACGGTCACGACGGCTTCGTTGCCGCGTCGCGGGACCTCGGCGTCGACGGCTATGACGTGTACGTGCCGGCACCGGCAGCCGCGTCGCTGCTCGGCGCGCTGCGCGCGCTGGGCTTCGGCGATCTGCATCCCCAGGTGGCCGACGCGGCCCGCATCGAGGCCGGCCGGCCGCGGTTCGGCGTCGACATGGGCGACGACACCATTCCGCTCGAGGCCGGCATCGAGCCGCGCGCGATCAGCTTCGACAAGGGCTGCTACGTCGGGCAGGAGATCGTCATTCGCGTTCTGCACCGCGGCAAGGGCCGCGTTGCGCGCCGCATCTGCCGTCTGGTGTCGGATGCCACGTTCGCCATGCCCGCCGTCGAGGAACCGCAGGTGCCGTGGCCCGCGGGCACGGAGGTCCGGAAGGACAGCAAGGTCGTCGGGCGCATCACGTCCGCCGCGTTGTCGCCGGGGCGCAGCCGGTTCGTCGCACTCGCGATGCTCGGGCGCGACGCGATGACCGCAGGGACGGAGGTCGAGGTAGACGCCGGCGAGCCGTGGGCCCGCGCGACCGTCGAGGCGCTGGCAGGAGGGCCGGACACGGCGTGAGTGCCGCCCATCCCGTCGAGTCGATCGTCGTCGCCGCGGCCGTCGTCGAGCGCGACGGCACGTTTCTCGTGACGCGACGTCTGGCGGGCACGCACCTCGCGGGCCGCTGGGAGTTTCCGGGCGGCAAGCAGCTGCCGGGCGAATCGCTCGAGAAGTGCCTGGTCAGGGAGATTCGCGAGGAGCTGGCGTGTCTGGTTGACGTCGGACACTGCCTCGTCTCGACGAGACACGACTATCCCGAGCGGCGAGTCACGCTGCACTTTTTCGCGTGCCGGCTGCTCGGCGAGCCGGTGCCCCAGGACGGCCAGGCGATGCGCTGGGTGGCGCGGCAGGATCTCTCCGAGCTCGACCTGCCGGAAGCGGATCGCGAGCTCGTCGAACTTCTCGTCGCCGGCGCGCCATCTGCCGACGCGGAAGGGTGACCGCTCAACTGTCCACCTCCCCGGAGGACCACCCGGATGACGTCCACGGCACCCGCTTCGAACGCCGACACGGCACGCGTCGAGGCGTTCAGCGACGCAGTCTTCGGCTTCGCTGTCACACTGCTCGTCGTCTCGCTGGAGGTTCCGCGCACGTTCGGCGAGATGCGCGTCGCGATGCGCATGCTGCCCGCGTTTGCCGCGTCGTTCGCGCTGCTCCTGCTCGTGTGGCAGGAGCACAGGGCCCTCTACAAGCGCTGTGGCGTCGACGACGGCGTGCTCCTGTGGCTGAACGGGGCGCTGCTGTTCGTCGTGCTCTCGTACGTGTATCCGCTGAAGTTCCTGATGAACGTGCTGCTCGGGCCCGACGGGCTGATTCTCGGGGGCGAGCCACCGGGCTTCAACGGTGCCGACGTCCCTGCCCTGATGGTGATGTACGGGCTCGGCTTCGTGCTGGTGTTCGCGGTGCTGGCGGCCATGTACGGTCGCGCCGCCGTGTGCCACCGCCGTGCTGGGGCGGACCGCGCGCGGCTGCGCGAGATCCGCGTCTATCAGGGGGCGATGCTCATTTACGTGGCCATCGGACTCGCGTCGGTGCTGACGGCGGCGATTGGCCGGACCTGGGTGGCGATGAGCATCTCCGGCGGCATGTATGCGCTCACCGGGTTCGCGCACCTGGTGTACGAGAGGCTCGTCGTGTCGCGGTTGCCGGGGCGGACGTCCGCCCCGGCGGATGGCATGTGACTACGGCTCCCAGATGGTCCCGCCGATGAAGCGTTCGGCGTCGCCGAGGTTGTAGTAGTAGACAGTCACGAGCTTGCCGTCGCCGCGCTGCACGGTGCGGGGGTAGCCGAGGTCCCAGCTGCCGGCGTCGCTGCGCAGCACGATGTCGTCGCTCCAGGTCCGGCCTTCGTCGCTGCTCACGCGCGCGCGGATGCCGTAGGGCTCTGCGCGGTAGCCGAAGGTCACGACGAGGCGTCCGTCCTTCAGCTTGACCAGGCTGGGCGGGTTGCCGCGACCCGTGTCGGGCACGACGCGCGTCACGTGCGTCCACGTCGCGCCGTTGTCGTCCGAGCGATAGCCTTCAATCCAGCGGCGGAAGCGGACCGTCGTGAAGAGCGACTGCGGCGACAGCCGCACCGTGGACGGCATGATGCCGTAGTCGTTGTCGGCCGGCTCGGGGTGCACCCAGCCGAGGCGCGTCCAGGTCTTGCCGCCGTCGGTCGTGCGCGCGGCGAAGACGCGTCCCTCGCGTTCGTTCGACTTCGCGGCCGTCAGCATGATGGTCATCGTGGAAGGGCCGTCCACGATGTAGTCGGTGCGCGCGGCGATGCCGGGGGTGTCGAAGTCGGGGAGGGCGTGCGGCCCCTGCCAGGTGCGTCCCTTGTCGAGCGAGTAGTAGAAGCGCGACGGCCCTGTGTGGATGTTGGCCATCCTGGCGGTGAACACGAAGCCGGGGGCGGTGAAGTCGATGCCGCCGGGGCTGGGGGTGACGGGGCGTCCGCCCGTCGCGACGGGAACGCCGGCGACGAGCGTGCCGGGCGGGGGTTCGAGGCCCTTCGGCCGCTCGATCGACCAGGTGGCGCCGCCGTCCCGGCTGCGGGCCAGCAGGTGCTCGGCGGGGCGGCTGTAGTCGATGGAGTGCCCGCGTTCGCTGGGCTTGAACCAGCCCGATTCGAAGCCGACGAGGATCTCGTCACCCCATTGCCAGATGCCGTGGTTGGCGGGCCAGCCGCCGTATCGTCCGGCCTCGTTGTAGACCTCGACGTGCTGCACGGAGGCGGGTTGTCGCTGGGCGTGGATGGTCAGCGGGGCTGCGGTGATGGCCAGCAGCGCCAGGGTGGGCGTCAGTCGCATGAGGGCTCTCCTGTGTGAGCGGCAGTACAGCCCACGTGCGTTCCGGATGTCAAGCGTCAGCGCGCCCGAATTGAAACGAGTTTCGGTTCGGTAGGGACGGCTCTCCGAGCCGTCCACCCGCCCGCTCTTTCTAATCCGCCGCTATTCCCCGATGTTTTCTCCGCGCCAGCTCCTCCTGGCTCCATTCCTGCGCGGTTGCCTCCCTGTCCGTGCGCCGGCGCCGATCGCCTCGCCCGGACGAAGGCGCGCGCGTGAGTTCTGCAGTTTCTGCAACATCCCGGAGCCGAGACCTGACCCCAGAACCGCTCGAATCGAGACCTGACCCCGGAACCGCTCAAATCGAGACCTGACCCCGCGACGCCGTACAGCGGCGCAGCATGGGGCAGGTCAGGCACTTCGGCTTGCGGGCCGTGCAGACGAGCGCGCCGAGGTCCATCAGCGCCTGGTTGAAGTCGAAGACGTGCTTCACGGGCAGCACCGCCCGCGAGATCTCCCAGAGGTGCCGCTGCGCGGCGTGCGACTTCAGGTCGCCGTGTCCGACGAACACCCGGTGCAGCACACGCGCGACGTTGGTGTCGAGAATCGCCGCGCGCTGCCCGAACGCGAAGCTGAGCACCGCGCCCGCCGTGTACGGCCCGATGCCCTTGAACGACCGCAGCGTCGCCTCGTCGGACGGCAGCTGGCCGCCATACGTCGCCACGGCCTCTCGAGCTATCGCGTGCAGCCGCCGCGGCCGGATGTTGTAGCCGAGCGGCCGCCACGACGCGACGACGTCCTCCTCGGCGGCCTCGGCCAGCGCCTGCAGCGACGGATATCGCTCGAGCCACTCGAGGTACTTCGGCAGCACGCGATCCACCTGCGTCTGCTGGAGCATCACCTCCGACACGAGGATGTGGTACGGGTCCGACGTCTGCCGCCACGGCAGGTCGCGTCCCTGCCTGCGGTACCACTCCAGCAGCGTCGTCCGGAACCAGCGGCGGGCCCGGGTGTCGGGCAGGGGCAGGAAAGGCCTGGGAGGGCGCCGCACGGCGCGGAGTATACCCTTGCGTGCGATGGCGGCAGCACGGCAGACGAGTCCCGACGTTCAGGCGGCGTACCGCCTGTGCCAGCGCCTCGCCCGCGCGCACTACGAGAACTTCCCTGTCGCCTCGTGGCTGGTCCCGCGCGCGATGCGGCCGCACGTCGCGGCGATCTACGCGTTTGCCCGCGTAGCCGACGACATCGCCGACGAAGGCGAGACGCCGCCCGAACGCCGACTCGCGCAGCTTGCCGCCTGGCGCGCCCGCCTGCACGGCGACAGGTCGGCGGGGGCCGACGTCCATCCGCACGCCGACGGGATCTTCACGGCGCTCGACTACACGACCCGCCGCTACGCCCTCGACGTCGGCCTGTTCGACGACCTGCTGGACGCCTTCACGCAGGACGTCACGGTGACGCGCTACGCGCGCTGGGAGGACGTCCTCGACTACTGTCGCCGCTCTGCCAACCCCGTCGGACGCCTGGTCCTTGCGCTCGCCGGCTGCAACAGTCCCGAGGCACTCGCGCAGTCCGACGCCACCTGCACGGCGTTGCAGCTCACCAACTTCTGGCAGGACTTCGGCCGTGACTGGCGTGCCGGACGGCTCTACGTGCCTCACGACGTCCTCGCGCTGCACGGCGCGGACGAGGCCGGCATCGGCGCCGACCCGATGCCCACCGCGTGGCAGGCCGTGTTCCGCGACGTCGACGCGCGCACCGCGGCTCTCTTCGCGGCCGGCCGTGGCGTCGCCGACCACGTGCGGGGTCGCCTCCGTTACGAGCTGCGCGCCACCTGGCTGGGCGGTTCGCTGATCCGCCAGCGGACGGCGAGGCTCAGACGCTCGTCGTTCCACGCGCGCCCCACGCTCACGGCGGCCGACGTGCTGCGCCTGGGACGCGACGCGATCCTGTGGCGATAGAATCGGGTCGGCCGGCTTCACGCCGCGCGCCTGCTCCCATGCCCCGCGACACGAGCTTTGCCTATTCGTTCCTCGTCCTGCCGTCGGGCAAGCGCGACGCCATCACGGCGGTCTGGGACTTCTGCAGGGCCGTGGACGATGAGGTGGACGAGGGGGAAGGTCGCACACCCGACCAGCGGCGCGAGGGGTTGGCGATGTGGCGCCGCGAAGTGGCGGCCTGCTACGGCGAAGGGACGCCGTCCACGCCACAGGGCCGTGCGCTCGCGCCGCACGTCGCGCGCTACGGACTGCCGCGCAGCGCGTTCGACGCGCTGATCGACGGCTGTGCGATGGACGTCGACGTCACCCGCTACCGGACGTTCGCGGATCTGCGCCGGTACTGCCACCACGTCGCGTCCACCGTAGGCCTCATCTGCATCGAGATTTTCGGCTACCGCAACCCGGCGACCCGCCGTTACGCGGAGGAGCTCGGGCTCGCCCTGCAATTGACAAACGTGCTGCGGGACGTCGGCGGCGACCTGGCGCGCGGCCGCCTGTACCTGCCGCTCGACGAGCTTGCCGCCCACGGCGTGACGGAAGACGACCTTCGCCGCGGCACTCTCACGCCGGCCGTCACGGCGCTGCTCGAGCGTCAGGCCACGCGTGCGCGGGAGTACTTCCAGCGCGCGGAGGCCGTTCTGCCGTCCGAGGACGCCGGCGCTCTGCTGGCCGCCCGCATCATGGGCGCCATCTACTACCAGCTGCTGACGCGCATCGCCGCGCGTGACTACGACGTGTTCAGCGGACGTGTGCGCGTGCCGACCTGGCAGAAAGCCTGGATCGCTTTCACGATGTGGATGCGCTCGCTCGTCACGCCCGGCGCCTCCAGCGTGCTCCGCGCCGCCAAATGACCCATTCCGACGTCATCGTCATCGGTGCCGGCTGCGCGGGACTCGCCGCGGCAACGGCGCTGGCCGAGCAGGGGGCACGAGTCGTCGTGCTCGAGGCCCGGCGCCAGCTGGGTGGGCGCACGACGGCGTTCGACCACAGGGAGAGCGGCGAGCGTGTGGACAACGGGCAGCACGTGCTGCTCGGGTGCTACAGCGAGACACGCGCCTACCTGCGCCGCCTGGACGTCGAGCAGCTCGTCGCGTTCCAGCCGCGCCTGTCGTTCACGTCCGTCGATCGCGACGGCAGGACGAGCACGCTGACGTGTCCGCCGTGGCGGCCGCCCCTGCATCTCGTCGGCGGACTCGCTCGCTGGAAGGCGATCACGTGGCGCGACAGGAAGTCGGCGCTCGGCATCGCCGGGGCCCTCCGCGCCGCCCGCCGGGCCGTCGTCGATGGCGCCGCACCGCCGTGCGCCGCCGGCGAGACGGTGCTCCGGTGGCTCATGCGGCACGGGCAGTCACGCCGCCTGATCGAGCAGCTCTGGGAGCCCCTCGCGATCGCCGCGCTGAACCAGCCGATCGACGTCGCGGAAGCCGGTCCCTTCGTGCGGATCCTGGGTCATGTGTTCACCGACGAGCCTGCCGATGCAGGCATCGGCCTGCCGTTGCGGCCTCTCGACGAGGTCTTCGGCGAGCCGGCCCGGGCGTATCTCGAGGCACGGAGCGGGCACATCCGCACCGACGCCCTCGCGCGGGTCGTGCTGGCGGGTGATCGCGTGGGCTACGTCGACGCGCGCGGCACGTCGCTGCGCGCCGGCGCCTTCGTCCTGGCCACGCCCTGGCACGGCCTGGCAGGCGCGCTGCGCGGGTCGGAGGGCGGCGCGCTCGCCGGTCTCCTGGAGTCGGAGCGCCGCAGGCGTCCCGCGTCCATCGTCTCGGTGCACGTCTGGCTCGAGCGTGGCGCGCTGCCGGCCGCGTTCGTCGGCCTGCCCGGCCGCACCTTCCAGTGGATCTTCGACAAGCGCAGCGTCTTCGACGGCGGCGCCACGCACATGACGCTGGTGGCCAGCGGGGCCGACCACGTGCTGCGCCAGACCAACGAGGAACTAGCCGCGCTGGCGCTCGAGGAGATCTACGACGCGCTGCCCGAGCTGAAACGCGCGCGGGTGCTGCACGTCCGGGTCGTCCGAGAGCCGAACGCCACGTTCTCGCTGGCCCCCGGCGAGCCTCCGCGGCCGGGCAACGCCACGCCCGTCCGCAACCTGTGGCTGGCCGGCGACTGGACGGACACGGGGCTGCCGGCGACCATAGAAGGAGCGATCCTGTCAGGGCACAGGGCCGCAGCAGCCGTGCGCCGCGGCGTGTGAGGACGGCCCGGGGGGCCGTCCCTACCAGGAGCCCGACGGTGGCGGTACAATTCCCCGGGCATTCTTCCGTGCCCCCCAACCCACGATCGTTCCAGAGCTCATGACTGCTTCACACTCCGAAATCCGCTCGCTGCTCGGCGCCGAGGCCGACGCGCTCCTCTCGTACCAGGCGCGCGGCTTCAACAAGGCCGACCTGTACCTGCCCGGACCCGACTACATCGACCGCGTGTTCACCAACACGGATCGCACGCCGACGGTGCTGCGCAACTACCAGCACATCCTGAACTCGGGCCGTCTTGCCGGCACCGGCTACCTGTCGATTTTCCCGGTGGATCAGGGCGTCGAGCACTCGGCAGGCGCGAGCTTCGCTCCCAATCCGATCTACTTCGACCCCGAGAGCATCGTGAAGCTGGCCTACGAAGGGGGCTGCAACTGCGTCACCTCGACGCTCGGCGTGCTCGCGTCCGTCGCGCGCAAGTGGGCCCACAAGATCCCCTTCATGGTGAAGCTGAATCACAACGAGTTCCTCAGCTACCCGAACCGGTACGACCAGATCATGTTCGCCAGCGTCGAGCAGGCGTTCGAGATGGGCGCCGTGGCCGTCGGGGCCACCGTGTACTTCGGCTCGGAGGAGTCGACGCGGCAGATTCAGGAGGTCTCGGAAGCCTTCGCGCGGGCGCACGAACTCGGGATGGTGACGGTGCTCTGGTGCTACACGCGCAACCAGGCCTTCAAGACGAAGGACAAGGACTACCACGTGTCGGCCGACCTCAGCGGACAGGCCAACCACCTGGGCGTGACGATCGGGGCCGACATCATCAAGCAGAAGATGCCGGAGAACAACGGCGGCTACACGGCGTTGAAGTACGGCAAGACGCACCCGAAGGTGTACAGCGACCTCACGCCCGACGAGCACCCGATCGAGATGACGCGCTACCAGCTGGCCAACTGCTACATGGGCCGGATCGGCCTCATCAACTCGGGCGGCGCCAGCGGCGAGAACGATTTCGCCGACGCCATCCGCACGGCCGTGATCAACAAGCGCGCCGGCGGCATGGGCCTCATTCTCGGCCGCAAGGCGTTCCAGCGTCCCTTCTCGGAAGGCGTGAAGCTGCTGCAGCTGCTGCAGGACGTGTACCTGGACGACGCCATCACCATCGCGTGACGGATCAGTCAGCAGGTCACATTCGAGAGGTCCGCCGGTTCAAGGCATGTCCCTTCTGAAAGTCGCCCGCATGGGCCACCCCGTCCTTCGCAAGCGCGCCCGCGCCCTCGACCCCGTCGAGGTGCGCGGCGCCGCCTTCCAGAAGCTCATCGACGACATGGTCGACACGATGATCGAGTACGAAGGCGTCGGCCTCGCGGCACCCCAGGTGCACGAAGGCACCCGCCTGTTCGTGGCGGCCCTCGAAGGCGAAGGGGGCCGGATGGAGGTGCTGCCGTTCGTCAACCCCGTCGTCACGCCGCTGGCAGACGACAAGGTGGACGACTGGGAGGGCTGCCTCAGCATCCCCGACATCCGCGGACGCGTGCCGCGCTACCGGAAGGTGCGGATCGCCGCACTCGACCGCAAGGGACGGCCCTTCGAGCTCGAGCTCGAGGACTACGCCGCGCGCGTGGTGCAGCACGAGACGGATCACCTCGACGGCGTGCTCTTCTTCGACAGAATGACGAGCTTCGAGTCGCTCACCTTCCTCGAGGAGTTCGGCCGCTACCATCGTCGTCGCGCGGCTGACGGCGACGAGGACGACGAGGAGGAACAGGAGTAGTGCCGTATCAGGCCGACGTGCTGCTCGACAGCGTCGGGCCGACGGGCGAGCGGCTCACGACCTTCGTGCTCCGCTTCCCGCGGTTCGTCCTGCCCGAGTTCAACACCCACAGGATGTTCTCGCGCAACGCGTCCAGCTCGCGCGCCATCCCGACGGCGAAGCTGATGCAGCAGCTTCGCGACGATCCCGTGGAGCCCGTGTCGTGGGGCCGCAACCAGGCCGGCATGCAGGCGCGCGAGGAACTCCCCGAGGCCGAAGCGCGAGCCGCCGCCGCCATCTGGCACGAGGCGCGCGAGTCGGCGCTGCGCCATGCCGAGCAGCTGCGCGCGCTCGGCGTCCACAAGCAGGTCGTCAACCGCGTCCTCGAGCCGTGGATGTGGGCGAGCGTCATCGTGTCGTCCACGACGTACGACAACTTCTTCGCGCTGCGGTGCCATCCCGACGCGCAGCCGGAGATCAAGCAGCTGGCCGACCTGATGCGCGCCGCGTTCGAGGCGTCGACGCCGACGCCGCGTGCGGCGGGCGAGTGGCACCTGCCGTTCGTGCAGGGCGAGGAGGACCTGTCGCTGCCGCTCGACGTCCAGAAGAGGGTCGCTGTGGCGCGGGCCGCCCGCGTGAGTTACCTGAATCACCAGGGCAAGCGCGACATCGACGCCGACCTGACCCTGCACGACCGCCTGCTCGAGGCGGGCCACTGGTCGCCGTTCGAGCACGCGGCGGTGGCGGCCGAGACGCTCGGGCCGTTCAACAACTTCTCGGGCTGGCAGGCGTACCGGTGGCAGATGGAACAGGAGCGCAGGCTGAGCCTGGCGCCCGGCGCCGTCGCCGTCCCGCATGGCTGAAGAGGCGCCCTATCGCTTCCGCACGCGCATCGGCGTGCGCTGGAGCGATTGCGACGCCTTCGGTCACGTCAACAACGCGGTCTACCTGACGTACCTCGAGCAGGCGCGGTTCGCCTACTGGAACGAGGTGCTGCGCGACGTGCCCTTCCCCGGCATGGTCCTCGCGCGCGTCGAGATCGACTATCGCGCGCAGGCCTTCCCGCACGAGCAGCTCGAAGTCGCTGCCGGCGTCGTCCGGATGGGCACGACGAGCTTCACCGTCGGCTACGAAATCAGAAAAGCCGACGGCACGGAGGTGGCACGGGCGCTCTCGGTGCAGGTCTTCTTCGACTACGCAAGCGGCAGGCCGGTGCCTGTCGATCCGGTCTTCCGTGAGCGTGTCGTGGCCTACGAGGGAAGCCGCCTCACGGCCGCGCCTGGAACAGCGCGCACACCGCCCCCGCCGGATCGCGGATGACGGCGTAGCTGCCCGCCTCCATCTCGAACGGCGCCCGCAGGAGCGCCCCGCCGCGGGCCTGCGCCTCGCTCACGGCAAGATCGAGGTTCTCCACCGTGAAGTACACCATCCAGACGGGGGGCAGCCCTTCGTTGTGGCCACGGTTGTGGCAGATGCCCGTGACGGGTTCGCCTTCCGGCGAGATCATGGAGTAGTCGGCGTACGCGCCGTCGTCCATCTGGACCTCGCTGTACTCCCATCCCACGACGGCCCGGTAGAAGTCGCGAACCTCCGGAGCGTTGTCGACGGTGAGGTCGACCCATCCGACGAGTCCAGGCTGCGGCATGTCGGTCATGGGGGCAGGATAGCAGCAGGAACGGCCCGGCGGGCGGTGCGGAGGCGGCCCTGGACGCGGTCGAAAAATTGTTGTTGACACTCTTGTGAAAGATTTCACATAATGCCCGCAAGCTGAAGGAAGGAAGCAGCCCGTTCATCTACCTTCAAGCCCTGTTGGAAGCGACCTCTTTCTTCAGGGTTGGTGAGCCTGCGATCAAAGGCCCGCCTGGTCATTCAGTTCCTCAGTTCTATATCCCTCTTCACACTGCTTCCCCTTCAGCTCTTTCGATACCCAGGACGGCTCGAGCCGTCCTTTGCTGTTTCAGGCCCTCCTCACGCTTCCTTGCTTCGTCCCTGACCCTTCGCGCTGGTCGCTGGCGGCTCGGCGACAATGGTGGCCATGCGTGTCTCCCGTCTGACCGTCGCCTCGGACGTGCCGTCCACCGGCGGCGCCGTCAACGCCTTCCTCATCCACGGTGCCGTGCCGACGCTCATCGACGCGCCGAGCGCGCAGCCGGCGTTCGTCGCGCAGGTGGAGGCCGCGCTGGCGCAGGCGGGCGACGGCCCGCTGCAACAGCTGATCGCCACGCACGCGCATCCCGATCACGTCGCGGGTGCAACCGCCATCAAGGCGCGCTGGCCCGGCGTGCGGTGTGCCAAGAGGCCCTGGCCGGCGCGTGACGCGACGACGGGCGTGACGTGGGAGGCGATTGAAGGCGAGCCGATGATCGCGGCAGGCGACGCGCGGCTGTGGGCAATCGACACGCCGGGCCACGCGCCCGACCACCTTTGTTTCCTCTCGGTCGCCGAGAGCGCGATGTTCACGGGCGATCTGGTCATCAACGGCAGCTCCGTCACCGTTCCCGCGTCCGACGGCGGGCACATGCGCACGTATCTGCAGTCGCTCAGGAAGGTGCTGGAGCTCGCGCCGCGCCGACTCCATCCCGCGCACGGGCCTGACGTCCTCCAGCCCGCGTCGCTGCTGCGCGGCTACATCGCGCACCGCCTGCAGCGCGAGCGGCAGGTGATCGACGCCCTCGCCGACGGACCCGCGGGCGAGGACGCCATCGTCGCGCGGCTGTATGCTGACATCGCACCGGAACTGCGCAGAGCCGCGCGCGAGAACGTCGCCGCGCATCTCACGAAGCTCTGCGAGGACGGCATCGTCGCGCGGACGGGCACCTCGTGGGCCCTCGCCGCGCGCTGACTGGTGACAGACGCAATGACGGTCGACACGCCCCTGCTCCTGTTCATGACGCCCCATGGCCCCGTCGCCCGCCTCGGCGAGCGATCGGCGCTGCTCGAGGGACACGCCTGGGACACGCTGGTGAACGACGCCTCGCCCTACACGACGATCGTTCGCCTCGTGGACGAAGCGCCGGCGTTCGAACCGGCCGATCCCGTCTCGCTGCTCGCTCCGATCGGCAGCCAGGAGGTGTGGGCCGCTGGCGTCACGTACTACCGCTCACGTGACGCGCGGATGGACGAAGCACGCGAGGCCGGCGGCTCGTCCTTCTACGACCGCGTGTACGACGCGGACCGTCCCGAGCTGTTCTTCAAGGCGCTGCCGCACCGGGTGGTCGGCCCCGGCGCGCCGATCCGGGTCAGGCGCGACTCGCAATGGTCGGTGCCCGAACCGGAGCTCGTCCTCGCGGTGAACGTGTCGGGCCACGTCATCGGGTACACCGTCGGCAACGACGTCAGCGCGCGCGACATCGAGGGCGAGAACCCGCTGTACCTCCCGCAGGCGAAGGTGTACGAGGGGAGTTGCGCGATAGGGCCGGCACTGTGGGTGGCGCCGTCGCCGCCCGCACCGTCCACGGTGATCCGGCTCGAGATCACCCGCGGCGGACACGTGGTCTTCGACGGCGACACGTCGGTGGGCATGATCAAGCGCACCTTCGAGGATCTGGTGAGCTACCTGAGGCGCGAGCTGTCGTTTCCGACGGGGTGCTACCTGTTCACCGGCACCGGCATCGTGCCGCCCGACGACTTCTCGCTGGCCTCGGGCGACGAGGTGCGGATCACCATCGACCCCATCGGCACGCTCACGAACGTGGTGCTGTAGCCGCGCCGTCGGCCGGCGTGGCGGGGGATTCCGCGCCGTCGGCCGATACGGCGGCGGGGGCGGCAGCCGTACCGCGCGCCGACCTGATGATGGCCTCCATGTGGCCCAGGTACTTGTCGAGCGCCACCCTGCCTGCGCGCGTCAGCGAGTACTCGCTGCGCGGCATCCGGCCTTCGAACGACTTCGTGCACTGCAGGTAGCCTGCGTCCTCCAGCTTCCGCGCGTGGACGCTCAGGTTGCCGTCGGTCGTGCGGAGGAGCGCCTTCAGGTCGTTGAACGACAGCTTCTCGTGGACGGCGAGCGCGCTCACGATGCCCAGCCGCAGGCGCTCGTGAATGAGCTTGTCGAGGTTCAGGGGAGAGGCCGGGTCGTCGTGGGAGTCACCCGGACGGATGCGCGGACGCCACCCTCGGAGCCGGCCGATGGGCAACTCGTCGTGGCCTCGGACGCGTTCGGTCATGCAGGCTACCTCCGACTGGTGCGCAGCGTGCGTAGCCTGCATGGTACGCTCAGCCGTCCGCTCGTACAATGGCGGGTGATGGCGGACAACCCGAAAGGCTACGTCAACCCGCACCTGCTCGAGAGCCCCGCCGGGCTCGCCGGGCGCCTGGCCGGCGACGCGCCTCCCCTCGTGATCGACCTGCGGCCCCCGGACGCCTTTGCCGCCGGTCACATTCCCGGCGCCGTTCACCTCGACCTGTTCGGGGTGAGCCTGATCGACACGGATCCTGCGCCCCTGCGCGCCTTCGCCTGGGTGCTCGAGCACCTGCTGGCCTCGCGCGGCGTGAGCGCGTCCCGGCCGGTCGTCGTGTACGACGAGCGCTCCGGGATGCGTGCGGCACGGGTCTTCTGGGCGCTCGAGTACTTCGGACACGAGCACACGCAGTTGCTCGACGGCGGCTTCGGCGCCTGGTCTGCCGGCGGCCACCCGGTGTCCACGTCGGCGACGCCGGCCGCGCCGTCGACATGGACGGGCACGCGCGTCGACGACCGCCTCGCCACCTGGCGCGACGTCGCCGATCGACTGGGCGCCGACGACGCCGTGGTGCTCGACACGCGGTCGGCGGGCGAATACCTGGGGACGACGGTACGTGCCGCCCGCGGCGGGTGCGTGCCTGGCGCCGTGCACGTCGAGTGGACCGACAACCTCGCCGCCGACGGCGCGTTCAAGCCCGCTTCGGAACTGCGCGCGATGTACGAGGCAGCCGGCGTCACGCCGGACAAGGAAGTGCTTACCTATTGCCAGGGCGGCTATCGCGCGGCACACAGCTACCTCGCGCTGCGCCTGCTCGGCTACCCGCGGGTGCGGACCTACCTCGGCTCGTGGAAGGAGTGGGGCGACAGGCTCGACCTTCCCGTCGAGACGCCCGCCGCGCCCCGGGATTCGTCGCCGGCCCGGGGCTGACGCGCCGGCCCTGCTCGAGGCTGCGCGCGTGCCGCGCGGCCGGAAGGAACACATGAACACCGTACTCGATCACATCAACAGCCGTCGCGACGACTACGTCGAACGGCTTCGCGACTTCCTCGCCATTCCCAGCATCAGCGCGCTGCCGGAGCATGCGGCCGACGTCCGCCGCTGCGCCGAGTGGTGCGCGGACGAGATGCGGACCATAGGCCTGCAGAACGTGGCGCTGCACGAGACACCCGGCCACCCCGTCGTGTACGGCGAGTGGCTCGGTGCACCGGGCAGGCCGACGCTGCTCTTTTACGGGCACTACGACGTGCAGCCCGTCGACCCGCTCGACCTCTGGGAGACGCCACCCTTCGAGCCGTCCGTCCGCGAGGGCGCCATCTACGCACGCGGCGCGGCCGACGACAAGGGCCAGATCTTCATGCACTTCAAGGCGATCGAGGCGCATCTCTCCGCCGGCGGAACCCTGCCGGTGAACGTGAAGGTGCTGCTCGAGGGCGAGGAGGAGGTCGGCAGCGCCAACCTCGACACGTTCATCGCCGCGAATCGCGACATGCTCGCGGCCGACGTCGTGGTGATCTCCGACTCGCCCATGTTCGACCGTGACGTGCCGTCGATCTGCTACGGGCTGCGCGGCCTGGCGTACTTCCAGATCGACATGCGGGGCAGCAGCACCGACCTCCACTCCGGGTCGTATGGCGGCGCCGTCGCCAACCCGGCGATCGTGCTGGCCCAGGTGCTCGCCCAGATGAAGGACAGGAGCGGCCGCATCAAGATCCCAGGCTTCTACGATGCCGTCGTGGAGCTGACGCCGGAGGAGAAGGCGGAGTTTGCCAGGCTGCCGTTCAACGAGAAGCGCTGGGCGAAGGAGATCGGCGTGCCGAAGCCTTTCGGCGAGTCGGGCTACACGACGCTCGAGCGCAAGTGGGCGCGGCCGACCTTCGAGGTGAACGGGCTGCTCTCCGGCTTCACCGGCGAAGGCGCCAAGACGGTGATTCCGGCCGTCGCCATGGCGAAGGTCAGCATGCGGCTCGTGCCGAACCAGGACCCCGAGACCATCGGCAAGCTGTTCGAGGCCTACGTCAGAAAGGTCACGCCGAAGACCGTCGAGGTGAAGGTGACGCACATGCACGGCGGCCGTCCGTGGACGACGGGGCTCGACAACGTGTGGGTGCAGGCGGCGGGGCGCGCCATCGAGAAGGGGTTCGGCCGGCAGCCGGTCTTCGTGCGTGAAGGCGGCTCCATTCCCGTCGTTTCAACCTTCCAGGAGACGCTGGGCTTGCCGAGCGTCCTGTTCGGCATCGGCCTGCCCGGCGAGAACGCGCACGCACCCAACGAGTGGCTGGATCTCTCGAACTTCCACCACGGCGTGCTTGCCTCGGCCTACCTGTACGACGAATTCGGCCAGCAAACTCGGTAGGGACGGCTCCCCGAGCCGTCCTGCTCCCCGAGCCGTCAAAACGGCCACGCTCCACAGCGATCAGGAAACAGTTCAGAGGATGGCGCAAGGACGGCTCGGAGAGCCGTCCCTACCTTGCGGGGAGAGTGATCGCCGACGGCGCGGGGCCGCCGTAGAAGACCGTGTGCGTCGCCTCGACGAACTGCTCCGGCGCGGCGTCGGGGATGTGCGTGAAGGTCTGCGGGTTCAGATCGATCAGCGGGAACCACGAGCCCTGTACGTGCAGCATCACGCGATGGCCGCGTCGGAACGTATGGGCGACCTCGCCCAGCGTGAACGTGATCCGTGTGGGCGTGCCCGGCTCGAACGGCACCGGGCGTTCGAGGCTCTCGCGGAACTTGCCTCGGAAGGGCTCGCCGCGCACGAGCTGCTGCAGCGACCGGCGCTCGTCCGGGTGGACGTCGATCAGCTTCACGACGAAGTCGCTGTCGGTGCCGCTCGTCGCCACCTGGAGGTCCACGCGCACGGCGCCGAGCACCGTGAGGTCGTCGGCGAGCGGCTCCGACACGTACACCCGCACGTCGTCACGCGCCGCGGCAGGACGCTGATCCCTCGCCATGTAGTCTCCGGGCATGCCCTCCGCCGGTCCTTCGACGAGCGGCACCGGTGCGGACGGATTGCTGACGTAGGTGTCGTGGCCGCGCACCGCCGGTGGCGAGGTCGTGAGCGTGCCGCGCGGCCCGAGATGGAAGACCACGTCGCGCGTGTCCGGCACCGGCCATTGCTGCAGGTCGTGCCACACGTGACTCCCGGTATCGAAGACCGCCACGACGGGCACGTCGTCTGGTGAGGCACCGGTGAGGTGAGCGGCGAAGAACGGGAACTCGATCTCCTCGCGATACCGCGTCGCCGTGGCCGACCCGAACGACAGGTCGCCGACCCGGTCGCCGCTTCCGCTGGCCCACCCGCCGTGTGTCCACGGACCCATCACGAGCCGTGCCTCGGTCGCAGGGCTGGAGGCGCGCAACGCCGCGTGCGTCCGCAGCGCGCCGTTCAGGTTCTCGGCGTCGTACCAGCCGCCCACCGTCAGCACCGCCGGCTTCACGTCGCTGAAATGACGCCAGATGCCTCGCGCCTTCCAGAACTCGTCGAGCGTCGTGTGCCGGAGGTTGGCCATCCAGTACGGGTTCGCGTCGAGTCCGTACCTGCGCGACGCTTCGGCGAGCGATCCGAGCCCGAGGTAGAACCGGTAGTGGTCGTTGGTCCCGAAGTCGAACGTCCGGCGGCTGGACGGCCGCACGTCGGGCGCAGGCCCGCGGGGGAAGAAGTCTACGTAGAAGCTGAAGTTGTGGGCCAGCAGGAACGCGCCGTTGTGGAACGAGTCGTCGTTCAGGAAGTAGTCGGTTACCGGTCCCTGGGGCGAGACGGCTCGGAGCGCGGGATGCGCCTCGATCATGGCGCTCGAGGTGTAGAAGCCAGGATAGGAGATACCCCACATGCCGACGCGTCCGTTGTGACACGGCACATGCTGCAGCAGCCACTCGATGGTGTCGTAGGCGTCTGACGACTCTGTCGTCTCGCCGGGCTTCAGCTGCGCGGCGGGGACGTGCGGCCGCACTTCTTCCCAGATGCCTTCGGAGCGGAAGCGTCCTCGAACGTCCTGGTAGACGAAGATGAAACCCGCCTGCTCGAACCGATCCGAGGGCCCAAGCCTCGGGCGGTACGCCTCCGGACCGTATGGCCCGACGCCGTACGGCGTGCGTGTGAGCATGATCGGCGCGCCGCCCTCGACGCACGTCCGTGGGGCATACACGGTCGTGTGCAGCCTGACGCCGTCGCGCATAGGCACGGCGAGCTCCTGCTTGGCGTAGCGCGTTCGCAGTCCGCCCTGTGCGCCGGCCGCGGCGGTGGAGCCATGCCCGCCAGCTCCCGCGCCGGAGAGCCCGACGTCGGCGCACGAGAGCGCAGCGGCGCAGCAGCCGAGCCAGGCAGTGAAGGCGAGCCGCCAGAGCGGCCGTGCATTGCTCATCGGTCGCGCGCGAATATTGCGCCGAGCCCGACGAGCAGCATGACGCCGGTGAGCAGCACGCCAGCCACCAGGGCCGTCAGCACAGGGGCCGGCAGGGCCAGTTGTACGGCCGCGCTCGTCGTGTCGCCGGGCAGGAGCCGGGCGAGCACGCCGACGACGCGGTCGCCGCTGAACTGCAGCAGCAGCACGGCCACGACGACGGCGACGAACGGCTCGATCCATTCTGTGGCGTCGAGCGGCCGCATCGACCGCCGGCGTGCCTCCTGCCGGGCCTCGATCTGCGCGCGCCACCACAGCCGCCCGGCGTCCGGAAGCGGCTCGAGCGCTTCCTCATCCAGTGCGGTCATCAACGAAGACGTGACGAGCTCAACCTCGCGGCACGTCGCGCAGCTGCTCACATGCGCCTTCAGCTCGTCGGTCAACCCATGGCTCCCGACGGCCATCGCCACGTCGTCCTGACGGGGACATGCGTCGCGGCTCACGATCGGCCTCCTCTTCCCTGCGTCAACGCGCCCGCCAGCTTCTGTCGCGCGCGAGACAGCATCACCCGTACGCTACCTTCCTTCACGTCGAGCGCCGTCGCAATCTCCCGGTGCGTGGCACGCTCCACGTACGCCAGCCACAGCAGCGTCCGCTCCCTGAGCCGGAGCCGACCCATCGCACGCTGCACGTCGAGCGCGTCGGCCGGCGGCGGCGTCCCCGGTGCGTGGACGTCCTGCACCGCGACTGCCGTTCCGCGCCGCCGCTCCGCTCGCCATCCGTCGCGCACGAGGTTCATGGCAATCCGGTAGAGGTACGCGCGCCGTTCATCCTTCGGCAGATCCTGAATCGACGCGCGGAGGAACCGCATGTACGTCTCCTGGGCCACGTCGTCGACGTCCTCCGCTCCGGCGGCGCGGCGGAGCCAGGCGCGCAGCGGCCGGGCCGTCTGCTCGTAGAACCGACGGAACTCGGCCTCGTCGACATGCGCCAGGCCGACGCGCACCGTCATCGCGGCTCCCGCCGTGGCGTCATGACCCGCCTGCACAGTGACACGCTCCATGGGCTCGAGACAACGACGGCCCGTGTTGCCTACCTCGCCTCTCGGGACGACTCGTTGAACAGCCCGAACGACCGCGACAGGCCGTAGGAAAGGCCTGCAGAGAACAGGTAGCCGAGGCCGACGCTCATGAGCATGATGCCCAGCACCGTGAAGCCCTCGATTGCTTCGGGATGCAGCAGCTGCTGTGTCCCTATGAGCCGGCATCCGATTCCGGCGGCCAGGAGCACGACGCCAACCTGGACGGCGCGCAGGATCCTGTATGCGGGATGGCTGCGCTCCATCGCCACCGAGTCGATGAACCTCGACCCGCCCGGCGAGTCGAGGAACTCGCTGAGCTCGCGCGGCGACTGCATCTTGTCGAGCAGCTTGCTGTGGAAATCGGCGGCCACCTGGAGCTGACGCCGCCGCCGGATGGCGTCGGTGATCACCCAGGCGAGGAAGCTGAACGACCCGAAGACGGAGATGATCGCGACGATCGACGTCAGATCCATGCGAGAGAACCCCTTTCTGCATGGTTCAACGACGGGCCCGGCGAATGGTTAACGAGGCAGCACCACGTCAGGACGCGTGGACGGCCCTGACGACGACGATCGTCTGGTCGTCCTGCTGCTCGGTGCCGGTGGTGAAGGCGTCGACGGCCGCCTTCACGCGCGTCACGATCTCGGCGGCAGGGCAGTAGTCGCGGGCGGCGTCGCGCAGCACGTCCTCGAGCCGCTCGTTGCCGTAGTCGTCGCCTGCTGCGGAATGGCTCTCGCTGATGCCGTCGGTGACGAACAGGAAGACGTCACCCGCGGCGTAGGGAAGGTGTTCTTCCTCGAGCGACGCCTCGAACTGCACGCCAGAGACGAGGCCGAAGCCGAGGCCGCCGGGGGCCACGCGCCGTATGCGGCCGGTTGCCGCTTCGTAGCAGAGCAGCGGCAGGTGGCCGGCACGAGCGACGGTCACACGTCGCTCGGCCACGTGGAAGAAGGCGCCGAGGGCGGTGACGAAGGAGCGGCGCTCGAGGTCGCGTCCCAGCAGGTCGTTCGTGCGGATGAACAGCTCGCGCGGCTGCACCTGGAAAGCGTGCAGCGAGCGGACGATGCCCTGCAGCTTCGACATGTACAGCGCGGCCGACGTGCCCTTGCCGCTGACGTCGCCGACCATGACGCCGAGCGTGCCGGGCTCGCCGCAGAGATAGTCGAAGTAGTCGCCGCCGACTTCCTGTGCGGGCACCGACATCCCGGCGATGTCGAGGCCCTCGAGGCGTGGCGCGGTCTGCGGGAGCGACTCGAGCTGGATGCGGCGGGCGATGGCCAGTTCCTGTCGCGCCCGCTCCTGCTGCGCGAGGTTCTCGTACAGGAAGGCGTTCTCGACGAGCAGTGAAGCCTGCGACGCGATCACCTGCAGGAAGCTGAAGTCGTCGGCGGTGTACGCCGACTCTGACAGCTTCTCGCCGATGAACAGCACGCCTCGGAGCTCGTTGTGGCCGCGTATGGGGTACAGGTAGTGCACCTCGGCGCGACGGAGCGCGAGCCGAAGCCTCGGCGGCGCGTACTCGGCGTCGAACTCGCCTGGCGCGTCACGCAGGACGCTGACGGCCTCCACCGCACAGGTCTGGCAGAACACGTCCCAGTCGTCCTGCTCGAAGCCCGTGGACCGGCGCGCCGGGAACACGCGTGATCCCTGCACGAACGCCACGCCGGCCTTTTTCACGGGCATCAGGCGGTCGATGACGGTCAGCAGTCCGTCGGCAAGGCCATCGAGGTCCAGGCGCGTCCCCATGACCTCGGAGAGTTCCTGCGACGCCTTCCGGTAGTCGTAGCCTTCGCGGTAGTACTGCTCGGCAAGGAAGCGGTGCCCGCGCTTGAGCACCGCGCGGAAGACGAACGCCAGGACGACGGCGGCCGCGATCAGGACGGCCTTCTCGATGACGGCGCGCCGCTCCGGCGTGATGGCCGTCGGGAGGATCTCGATCGTCTCGCCGGTCAGCCGAACGTTCGGGATCGGCAGCGGCGTATGGGCGAGCGTCCACCACAGCCACAGGCCTGCCGCCATCACCACCACCGTCCAGGCCGAGCTGATCAGCAGGTACTGCACGTTCCTGCGCAGCCTGAGATCTGCCTCGAGCAGCCGGTAGCGTCCGATGACGTAGATGTGGGCGCAGAGGATCACGAAGAACGCCGTCGCGACGCCACCGAGCGCGAACAGGCCGAGCGGCCCGCCCCCGCTGGCCACGAGGCCGCCGATGAGCAGCGTCACCACGACGAAGAGGCCGCCCCACACGCTGCGCCGCAGCGGGCGCAGCAGCTGGCGCTCCTCGGCGCCGTACTCGCGGCTCGATCCCCATGTGGCCGCAAGGACGAAGACGAGGAACGCGGCGAGCACAGGCCCCTGCAGGAACCCGTCGTCGCGCCACAGGTTGTCGAGCGAGACGGCGAGTCCGAGCGCAGCCAGCGTGTACGCGGCGGGGCGCACCCAGCGGCGCGCCACCAGCGCCGTACGCTCGCGCGGGAAGTAATGCAGGGCGTGCAGCCACACGGCAAGGCCGAACAGCCCGCCGCCGGTCACGAACACGTCGGTGACGATCTGCACCCACGGCGCCATCCCGCGCCGCGGGCCGCTGAACAGCAGCGCCACCATCACCCCGATGCCCATCCAGGCCAGGCCCAGGTAGCGGGCGGCCTTGATATGGGTGCGCAGCGACGCGAGCACGAGGCCCGTGACGATGTAGACGAGCCCCACGAGCACCAGCAGGACGCGTCCGAGCGTCACGCCGAAGGCCGCCAGGCGGACGTTCAGGCTCAGCGCCTCGCCGCCGCGCAGGATGTCGTAGACGGTTTCGCGGTCGACGCCCGATTGCCGCATCACCTCGTCGGCTTCGAATGCGGTGGAGAACCCCTGGCCGTTGATGCGCGTGATGACGTCGCCCACCAGCATGCCGGCACGGTCGGACGCGCCGCCCGGAGCGACGTCGACCACGAGGACGGTGTTCTCGACCGACCGCAGGACGTCCGAGAGCGTCGCCGCCGGCACGCGGACGCTGACGAGGTGTGGCGTGCCCGGCCTGTAGGCATGCACCTCGCTGGTCGTCTTGCCGCTCAGCTCGCGCCGTGCCTGGTCGAGCGTGCGGACGCGCGTGCCGTCGACGGCAAGCACCAGATCACCAGGCTGCACGTCCGTGCCCGCGGCCACCTCGTCAGGCAGGAACTGCCCGCGGATGTCCGGGTCATCCGCGGACCCGGCGGTTCCGTCGACGGTGGCCGTCACGTAGGCACGCGACCACGGCACGAGGAAGACGTTCTCGTCGGTGCCCTGCCTGCCGCCGAGGTACGTGTAGCCGACGACGAGCAGCACCAGCCACACGCCGAGCGCCACGAGCCCGAGCCTGAGGGCGGACGTCGGGTGACTGATGGTCGCCGGCATCGAGGCAGGTCAGGGCTGCCCGGTCGCGCCGCGGCCGCGCGCTGGAGTCGGAGCGGCGAAGGGATAGGTGTCGGGCAGCACGCGGACGTCCGTCGTGAAGACGAACGGCACCGCTCCGGGGCCGGGGAACGTCAGCTCCACGAAGAACGCGGTCCAGCCCTCGGCGGGCGGATTGACCCGCCCGATGAACCGGCCGTCCGCGCCAGCCGTCAAGGGCCGAGACGTCCAGGCGGGACCGATGGTCTCCAGGCGGAAGTCGCGCGCCTCGGGATTGGTCGCCTGCCACAGCACCACCTTCGCCGGCGCCGTGTCGGCCGTCACCGCGATGCTGCCGTCGTCGTCCATCGTCCATGAGAACGACGGGCGCGGCGTGCCCCTGACGATGGCGTCGTAGTACGCGAGGAGGCTCTGCGGGGCGTCGCTCTTCCGCAGGGAGTGATCGGCGTTCGGCACGTAGCGCAGGTACTTCTCGCCCCGAAGGTCGTTGAAGTAGAACTGCGACGAGTCGGGCAGGAAGAACTGGTCGCCGGCCGCGTTCACGATGTACTTGGGCAGCGTCAAGCGCTCGCGGTAGTGGTAGGGCTCGACCAGGCGCATCAGCTCGGCGAAGCGCGGCGAGCCCATCCAGTCCATGATGCCGAAGCGCACGTAGTCGTCCACCGCCGGCGCCCAGTCGCCGTATGCACGGTAGTGGTGCACGAACGACGGCTCCACGTTCAGCAGGTCGATCACCAGCGGGATCACCGAGACGACACGGCTGTCGACGATGGCGGTCGTCCAGGCGGTCCAGCCGCGCTTCGACGCACCCGAGACGACGAAGCGCGTGATCGCCCGCCGTCCGCCCTCGGGTGACTGCGCGAACGCCTGGACGGTGTCCATCGCGCGCACGGCCGCCTTGGTCATCGGCAGGCGCGCGGGCCAGCGATCGTCGCCGCCCTTCAGGAACTTGTCCCAGGTATAGGCGATGAGGTCGTCTTCCTTGCGCGGGACGCCGTCGGCAAAGGCGATCGGCTGGTTGGGAACCATCCGCAGTTCCGCCACCACGGTCCCCGTCTGCTGCGCAATCGAGGCCAGCATGGCGTCGAGCCTGGGTGGATCGGTCCGCTCGTTGTCGCCGCCCGTGATGAACAGCAGGCTCACGTCGCTCCTGACGTCGGCGGGCCTGATTACCGTCAACCAGTGCCGCCACTCCTGGCGGTTCAATTCGTCTGCCGCGCGCCAGCGCTGTGACGTCATGTCGATCAGCGTGACCGTGAGGTCGCCCTGCTGGTGCGTGCGGATGGCCGACCAGCGGTAGGCGGAGTCGGGCTTGGCGACGTAGGCGTCGAGCGCCGTCGCGCCAGGGTCGCCTGCGGCGACGCGAGCGGTCTGCGCCGACGCCGCGACGCTGAACGCGATGCAGGCGGCGACGATAGACGAAACGAACGTCCTGTGCAGCACGCGGAGACTCCTCACTGTCCGGAAGCGGACAGCAGTGTATCAAGCCAGTTCGTCACGGAATCGGCCACCTTCGCGTACGCCGCGGCCTGGTCGCGCGTCCGCTTCGGCACCTCGAAGCCATGTCCGCCATCCTCGATCTCGACGACCGTCGGCGAGGCACCGGCGCGCTGCCATTGGGACGTGATCTCGTGAGGCCCGCCGAACGGGTCACGCGTCCCCTGGACGACGATCACCGGCACGGGGATGCGCGACAGGTGCTCCACCCGCAGCTGCTCGGGCTTGCCCGGCGGGTGGAGGGGGTAACCAAGCGCGACGACCCCGATGAGCCTGTCGGGCAGCGGCGGCTCGGCCGCGAGCATCGTCGCCATGCGTCCGCCCATCGACTTGCCGCCCGCGAGCAGCGGGCCGTCCACGCGGTCTCTGACGGCGTCCATCACGGCCCTGAACGCTGCCACGAGGACTGGCGCCTTGTCGGGTGCGCTCCGCTGGCGCGCCTTGTAGGGGAAGTCGAACGTCACCACGTTGATTCCACGGTCGCGGAAATCGGCCGCACGTCCGCGCATCCATGGGTGGTCGTGACTCGCGCCGGCGCCGGGCGCCAGCACCAGCGTAGCCCGTGGGTTGGCGGCGGCGTAGTGGCGTGCGGGCAGGTCGATGCCCGGAGTCGGGACTGTGAACGACGTCTCGGCCATCCGCACATTATCGACGGCCGCGGCCGTGTGACTCAGCGGATTGATCGGCGGTGCGCGGCACCACCGGGCACCGCCGATCTATCCTGAGCACGATGCGCCTGTCGAGACGACAGTTCGTCCACGCCGCCGGACGAGCGGCGGCCCTGTCGCCGGTGGCGGCAGCGATCAGCGGGTGGACGCAGGCCCGGACGTCCGCCCCGCAGCGCCCGGGCACCGTGATGACCGTGCGCGGGCCTGTGGCCGCCGACGAGCTTGGCATCGTGCTGATGCACGAGCACGTCCTCGTAGACTTCATCGGCGCGGACGAGGTGTCGCCGGAGCGGTACGACCGCGACGACGCGTTCCGCCGTGCCCTGCCGTTTCTCCGGGAGGTGCAGGCCAGAGGGGTGCGGACGTTCGTCGAGTGCACGCCGGCCTATCTCGGCAGGGATCCGCAGCTGCTCCTGCGACTCTCCCAGGCGGCTGACCTGCACATCGTCACCAACACCGGGTACTACGGCGCCGCGGACGACAGGTTCGTGCCTGCGCACGCATTCAAGGCGTCGGCACGAGAGATTGCGGATCGCTGGATCGCGGAGAGCACCGGCGGGCTGGACGGCACGGACGTGCGGCCGGGGTTCATGAAGATTGGCGTCGATGCCGGCCGGCTCTCGCCGATCGACGCGAGACTCGTGGAGGCCGCGGCGCTGACGCATCTCGCCACGGGCCTGCCCATCGCATCCCACACGGGCGATGGCGAAGCCGCGCACGACGAGATGGACCTGCTCGACTCGCTCGGCGTGCCGCTCGACGCCTTCATCTGGGTGCACGCGCAGAACGAAGCCGACACGTCGATCGTCGTCGACGGCGCGCGGAGGGGCGCGTGGATATCCCTCGACAGCGTCTCGCCCGGGTCAGCCGGAAGCTACGCCACGCGCGTGACAGCGCTTGCCGACGCCGGCATGCTCAACCGCGTGCTGCTCTCGCACGATGCGGGGTGGTACCGCGTGGGCGAGCCGCAGGGCGGCGCCTACAGGCCGCACACTTCCATCTTCGACGACCTGCTGCCGACGATCCGGACACGTCTCGGCGAGGCCGCAGTCACGCAGCTGCTCGAGCGCAATCCTGCCCGCGCTCTCGGCCTGCGCGCCGTTGGCGCGCCGGCGCCATGAGGTCCTTCTTATGCTCCACAGGATGATGATCCCTTCCGGCCTGCTGCGTCTGGCCGGCACGTTGTCACTCTCGGCGCTCGTCGCTTCGTGTGGCGGCTCGTCGTCACCGTCCGGTGACGCGAACGATCGGCCCGACGCGGCGTCGTTCGTCGCCGAAGCCAACGCGCAGCTGCTGGAGCTCGGCAACGCCCTCTCGCGCGCGCAGTGGGTCGCGTCCAACTTCATCACCGTCGACACCGAGCAGCTGTCGGCCGACGCCACCCGCGAGTACGTGGCTGCGTCGATGGCGTTCGCCAAGGAGGCGGCCACCTACGATGCCGACGCGGAGTCGCCTGACGTCGCGCGTCAGCTGATGCTGCTCAAGCTGTCGGCGTCGCCCCTGCCGGCGCCCGAGCGACCGGAGGCGCAGGCGGAGCTGACGAGGCTCGTTGCCTCGATGGAAGCCGCGTACGGGCGTGGCAGATACTGCCCCGAGGGGCGGCCCTGTCAGACGCTGGACGACCTGAGCCGGACGATGATGGAGAGTCGCGATCCGGACGCGTTGCTCGAGGCGTGGACGGGCTGGCACGCGGTGGGCCGCGAGATCCGGCAGCCGTACCAGCGCTTCGTGGAGCTGGGCAACGAGGGCGCCCGCGAACTCGGCTTCGCGGACCTGGGCGCATTCTGGCGAGCCGGCTACGACATGAGTCCGGACGAGTTCGCCGCCGAGGTCGATCGGCTGTGGAAGCAGGTCGAGCCGCTCTACCGCCGGCTGCACGCACACGTCAGGAAGAAGCTGGGCGAGCGGTATGGCACCGACGTCGTGCCGCCGAACGGTCCCATCCCGGCTCACCTGCTGGGCAACATGTGGGCGCAGCAGTGGGGCGCCATCTACGACATCGTCGGCCCTCCGGGCAGGGGCGGGGCCTATGACCTCGACGCGCTGCTCCGGCAGAAGCGCGTCGATCCGCGTGGCCTGGTCAAGTATGGCGAGAGCTTCTTCACGTCGCTCGGATTCGCGCCGCTGCCCGACACCTTCTGGGAGCGGTCGCTGTTTGTCCGCCCTGCCGACAGGGACGTGGTGTGCCACGCGAGTGCCTGGAACGTGGACAGCCAGGACGACCTGCGCATCAAGATGTGCATCGAGGTGAACGCCGACGACTTCGTCACCGTGCACCACGAGCTCGGGCACAACTTCTACCAGCGCGCCTACAACCAGCAGCCCTTCCTCTACCGCAACGGCGCGAACGACGGATTCCACGAGGCCGTCGGCGACGCCGTGGCGCTCTCAATTACGCCGCAGTACCTGCAGCGCATCGGGCTGCTCGACACGGTGCCCGCGGGTGATGACGACATCGAGTTCCTGTTGCGCATGGCCCTCGACAAGGTGGCGTTCCTGCCGTTCGGGCTGCTGGTCGACCAGTGGCGGTGGCAGGTGTTCAGCGGCGCGGTGCCGCCCGAGCGCTACAACGCGGCGTGGTGGGAGCTGCGCGAGAAGTACCAGGGCGTCGCGGCGCCGACAGCGCGGAGCGAGGGCGACTTCGATCCCGGCGCGAAGTACCACGTGCCCGGCAACACCCCGTACACGCGGTACTTCCTCGCGCACATCCTGCAGTTCCAGTTCCACCGCGCGATGTGCAGGCAGGCCGGGCATCAGGGGCCGCTGCACACCTGCTCGATCTACGGCAACGAGGAGGTCGGCGCGCGGCTCGACAGGATGCTGTCGATGGGGCAGAGCCAGCCGTGGCCCGACGCGCTGGAGGCGCTGACGGGTGAGCGCGAGCTGGACGCGTCGGCCATCATCGACTACTTCGCGCCGCTGGGGGAGTGGCTGGATGCCCAGCCGTGAAGAGTCCGCGGACGAGGCGGAGGGAGCGGAGCGGTGGGCTCACGCGGAGGCGCGGAGACGGCGGAGAGCATTTCTTGACGTGTCTCGAGGTTGGCAGCGGCGCGTGGTGTGAAGCGCGTCGATGACCCTTTGATTGCTCTCCGCGCCCTCCGCGCTTCCGCGTGACTCGATGCGGCAACAACGCGTGCTGGGAAGGGCGTTGATGGGGCCTTGACTGCCCCCGCGCCCCGCGTGAACGGGTCAGCTCTCAGGCAGGTGCTCCGCCGAACTGGCCGGCGGGGCCTCGGCGCCTGGCGCCGGTACGTCGGCGGTGGGAGCGGCGGAGGCCGATCGGCGCCGCACCTGCTTGTAGACCTCCCACGCGAGCGGCAGCACCGACACGAAGATCACCAGCAGGATGACGTGGTGGATCTGCTCCGCGAGCGGGCTCTGGCCGAGGAAGTAGCCCACCCACAACAGCAGCGTCACCCACAGCACGCCGCCGAAGACGTTGTAGAAGACGAACTGCCGGTACGGCATGTGGGCCACGCCGGCGATGAACGGCACGAACGTCCGCATCACCGGGACGAACCGCGCAATGACGAGCGAGCTGCCGCCCTTCCGGGCGTAGAGCTCCTGCGCCTCGTAGAGATACTTCTTCTTGAAGAACCGCGAGTCGGGCCTGGCATAGATGGCGCGCCCGGCTCGTCTCCCCAAGGTGTAGCCGACCTGATCGCCGATCACGGCGGCCAGCACGAGCAGCAGGTTCGTGAGCCAGATGTCGAGAGGGGGCAGCCCGGGGAACGCGCCAGCGCACACGACGCCTGCCGTCACGAGCAGCGAGTCGCCCGGCAGGAAGAAGCCCGCGAGCAGCCCCGTCTCCGCAAAGACGATGGCGACGAGCACGGTGAGCCCGCCCCAGGCGATGAGCGAGCGGATGCCCTCGTCGCTGTGGAGCGTCCGGACCCAGTCGATGAGATCGGTAAGGATTTCCATGAATGTCGGCGTGTGCCGGCCCGCCCCCCTCCGGCGCAGCCAAACGACAAGGATATGTCGCCCGCGGCGCGCTGCCAACCGGCGGCCCGCTTCGCTGGGGTAAGATGCCCGAGTTCAAGGACTTGCCGTGACCGAGCCAGCCCAGCCACACGCCATCGACATCGAGCAGGTGATGGCCGAGGTCCGCGCCCGTGTGCGAGAGGACGTCCGCGCGCGGCTGGTGCGCAACGGCGTGGCGGAGTTCTCCGAGGAGCAGCTCTTCGTGGCCACCGAGCGCCTGCTGCACGACGCGTTGCCGTACGCGAACCGCGAGCGGCTGCTCCTGCCGGAGCTGCTCGACGACGAGGACGCCTGGCGCCTCGATCCGTCGCTGCGTCTGTCGAGCCACCGGCCGATGATGGGGAGCGTCCTCGTCTGGCTGAAGCGCCGCCTGCTGCTGCCGCTGATGCGGTGGCTGTTCGACTACTCGCGGGAGAACTTCGCCCGGCAGGAGCGGCTGAACTTCGTGCTCATGGCCTGCCTGGAGCGGCTGGCCGTCGACCACGCCCGGCTGACGGCCCGCGTGGAGGCACTGGAGCGCGGCGAGGGGAAGCCGGCGACGTGAAGATCGCCTGCGTCGTCCAGCGGTATGGCGCCGACGTGACGGGCGGCGCCGAGGCGCACTGCCGCGCGATTGCGGAGCGCCTCGCTGCGCAGCACGACGTGACGGTGCTGACCAGCTGCGCGAAGGACTACCTGGTCTGGGCCAACGCCTATCCTCCCGGCGAGTCGCACGTGGGGCCCGTGCGGGTCATGAGGTTCCCGGTGTCGCGGCAGCGCCGTCTGCACCGCTTCGCCGACCTCAGCCACCAGGTGTTCGGCAGGCGGTCCACCCGGGACCAGCAACTCGCGTGGTTCGACGAGAACGGCCCGCACACGCCCGGCCTCCTCGAGCACCTCCGCACCAGAGGCGACGCGTATGACCTGGTGCTGTTCTGGTCGTACCGCTACTACCCGTCGTTCTTCGGGTTGCCGATCGTGCGCGACCGCGCCGTGCTGGTGCCAACGGCAGAGGAGGACCCGCTCGTCTTCCTCGACGTGCTGCGGGACTACTTCACCCAGCCGGCCGGGTACGTGTTCCTGACCCCTGAAGAAGAGGAACTGGTCGCGTCCAGGGCATCGGCGCCGCTGCCGCCGTCGTGCATCGTCGGGTCGGGCCTCGAGCCGCCGCCCATGCCGCATCCCGAGCTGCGCTCGCAGCTCACCGATCTCGGCGTGACGTTCCCGTATGCGCTCTACCTCGGGCGCGTGGAACGCAACAAGGGCTGCGAGACGCTCTTCCGCCACTACCTGCAGTACGTCGAGCGCGGCAGGCCGGACCTGCCGCTCGTCCTTGCCGGTCCCGAGTTCATGGAGGTGCCGAGCCACCCGCAGATCCGTCCGCTGGGATTCGTGCCGGAACACCTGCGCGAGACGCTGCTCGGTTCGGCACGGACGCTCATCATGCCGTCGCCGTACGAGAGCCTGAGCCTGGTCCTTCTCGAGGCGTGGAACCACGGCGTCCCTGCGCTGGTCAACGGCGGCTGCAAGGTGCTGCTCGGGCAGACCGTGCGCGCCAACGGCGGGCTCTACTATCACCACGCGAACGAGTTCGTCGAAGGCCTGACGCTGCTGGCTACGGACGAAACGCTCGCCACAAGGCTCGGCGCGCAGGGCCGCAGCTACGTCGAGACCCATTACCGCTGGCCGAGGGTGATGGCCATCCTCGAGCCCTTCCTCGCGACCCTTGTCCGCTGAGCCCGTGCCGGCACCGTCCCGCCGTACGGAGGTCACCGCAGGCGTGACCTCGTTCCTCGCGACGGCGTACATCGTCGCGGTCAATCCCGCCGTGCTCGCCACCGAGGGCACCGGCATGCCGTTTGACGGCGTGCTCACCGCCACCGTGCTCGTCACGGCGTCGATGACCATCCTGATGGGGCTGTACGCGCGCCTGCCGTACGTCATCGCCCCGGGCATGGGCCTCAACGCCTTCGTCGCCTACACGCTCGTCCTCGGAGAGGGCATCCCCTGGCCGGTCGCTCTCGGCATGGTGTTCTGGAGCGGCGTGCTGTTCGTGCTGGTGTCTGCCACGCGCCTGCGCGAGCACGTGGCGGAGGCGATTCCACCAGGCCTGCGGACCGGGATGGCCGCCGGCATCGGCCTGCTGCTCACCTTTCTCGGCCTCCGCGGCGCCGGCCTCGTCGTCGCCAGCGAGGCCACCATCGTCGCGTCGGGCCCTCTGGGGCATTCGGTGGCGTTCGCCGGGCTGGGCCTGCTGACAGCTGTCGCGCTGCTCGCGCGCCGGCGACCGACCGCGTATCTCGTCAGCATCGGTGTCGTGACGGCAGCTGCGTGGCTGGGGGGCTTTGTCGAGGCGCCCGAGCGGTGGGTCAGTCTGCCCGACCTGCGAAGCGCGACGTTCCAGCTCGACGTCGTCTCGGCGCTGCGACCGATGTTCTGGACCGGGATCGTGGCGCTGCTCTTCACCGACCTGTTCGACTCGCTGTCCACGTTTCTCGGGGTCTCGCAAGCCACCGGCTTTACCGAGGCAGACGGCCGGCCCGTACGGATGCGCGAGGGGCTGCTCGTCGACGCCGTCGCCACGCTCACGTCGGGCCTGTTCGGCTCGTCGCCGGCCACCGCCTACGTCGAGAGTGCCGCCGGGATCGAAGCCGGCGGCCGCACGGGTCTCACGGCGGTGATCGCCGGCCTCTGCTTCCTTCCGTGTCTGTTCCTGGCGCCGCTGGTTGCCGCCATCCCGGGCTACGCCACCGCTCCGGTGCTGATTCTCGTCGGGCTGATGATGTTCGGCACCGTGAGGTTCCTGCCGTTCGACAGGATCGAGCAGATGGTGCCGGCGTTCCTGACGCTGGTCCTCATCCCGCTCACGCTCTCGATCACGCAGGGCGTGCTGTGGGGGCTCGTCGCGCACGTCGTCGCGCATGTCGTGACCGGGCGCCAGCGCCAGCTGGGCGCAGGCAGCTGGAGCCTCGGCGCCGTTGCGGCCGTCCTGCTCGCGATCGGCCACTGAGCACGCGCGCCCTCACGCTGGCAGCCTTTCCCGTCAGAGGCATGACGTCGCAGGAGCCCCGGGAACGAGGGGGCCGATATACTGCCGAATGTCCATGTCACCTTTCGCGCCCGACTACGTCCGCCTGGTGCTCAACGACATCTTCGAGGACGCCAAGCGCCTGTTCCTCACCCAGCTGCGCGCCATCGACTACGCACACCTCGTGATGCTGACCGAGCAGGGCATCGTCTCGCGCGACGACGCGCGGCGGCTGCGCACCGGCCTCGACGGCATCGACGAGGACGATGTCCGCCGGGTGACCTACGACGGCACCTACGAAGACCTGTTCTTCTACCTCGAGGAACAGTTGCGGCAGGCCTGCGGCGACGACGTGGCCGGCCGGCTCCACACGGCGCGCAGCCGCAACGACATCGACATGACGATGTACCGGATGCGCCTGCGGGCTGGCCTGCTGGAGATTGCCGTTGCCGTGGACGAGCTCCGCGCGGCGCTCCTCGACCAGGCGTCGGCGCACCTGACGTCGGTGTTCGCAGCCCACACCCACACGCAGCCCGCGCAGCCGACCACCATCGCGCACTACCTGCTCGGCGCCATCGAGCAGCTCACGCGCGACCACGAGCGGCTGCGCGCCGCGTACGCGACGGTCAATCGCTGCCCGCTCGGCGCCTGCGCCATCACCGGCACCGGCTTTCCCATCGACCGCACGCGGACGAGTGCCCTGCTCGGCTTCGACGAGCCGACGGGCAACACCTACGGCAGCATCGCCACGGCGGACTACCTGCTCGAGGCGACCTCGGCGCTGTCGGTGACGCTCGTCGGCGTCGGCCGTCTCGTGCAGGACCTGCTGCTCTGGTGCACTGCGGAGTTCGGTTACCTGCGTCTGTCGGACGGGTTCGTCCAGTGCAGCAGCATCATGCCGCAGAAGCGCAATCCCGTCGCGCTCGAGCACGCGCGGTCGCTTGCCAGCAAGGCCCTCGGCCAGGCGCAGGGCGTCATGGTCGCCGTGCACAACACGCCATTCGGCGACATCGTCGACACCGAGGACGACCTCCAGCCGCTGGTGGCCTCTGCGTTCCGCGACGGGGCGCGGGCCATCCGCCTCGTCGGCGCGGCGATGGGGGAGGCCGTGTTCGACACGGCACGGATGGCGGCGCGGGCCGCGGAGGGCGGCACGACGGTCACCGAGCTTGCCGACACGCTGACCCGGCACCATGGGCTGCCGTTCCGTGCCAGTCACGAGGTGGCGGCGGCGTTCGTGCGTGAACAGATCGAGGTGCCGGGCCTTCCGCCTTCGGTCTCGCTCGCGCGCGCGCTGACCACCGTGCGCGGCGAGCCGCTGCCGATCGACGACGCCGCGCTCGACACGCTGCTCAGCCCCCGGCACTTCGTCGAGGTGCGTGCGACGGCGGGAGGCCCGGCGCCCATGCGAACGGGCCCGGCGGTTGACGCCGAGCGGGCGCTCCTCGACCGCGACAGCCACTGGGTGGCCGACCGCCGCCGGGCACTGCAGGAAGCCGGCGCGCTGCTGCGCGAGGCGGTGAGGGCGCTGTGACCGAAGGTCCGCAGCTGCCGCCCCGCTTCTGGCGCTCGGCGTTGAACGTCCTCGGCGTCCAGGCCCTCACGCTCGTCCTGCTCTGGCTGCTCCAGGTCTCGTTCGCAGGGTAGCCATGCATCCCATCGACTGGCTCATCATCGGGCTCTACCTGTCCTGGATCGTCTACACCGGCGTCCAGCACACACGCGGCAGCCGTGAGATCGAGGGGTACTTCCTCGGCCACCGGAGCAATCCCTGGTGGGCCGTCGGCCTTGCGGTGATGGCGACGCAGCTCAGCGCCATCACCATGGTCGGCACCACGGGCCAGGGCTTCAACGACGGGATGCGCTTCGTGCAGTTCTACTTCGGACTGCCGCTGGCGATGGTGATCCTCTCGGTCACGGCGGTGCCCTTCTTCCACAGGACCCGGGTCTACACGGCGTACGAGTACCTCGAGCGGCGCTTCGACCCCAAGACGCGCACGCTGACGAGCATGCTGTTCCTGCTCTCGCGCGGGATGTCGTGCGGCACGATCATCTCCGCGCCTGCGGTGATCCTGTCGATCCTGCTCGGCTGGAACCTGACGATCACCGTCCTGGCGATTGGCCTGCCCACCGCGGTCTACACCATGCTCGGCGGCGTCCAGGCCGTGACGTGGACCGACGTGAAGCAGATGTTCCTCATCGTCTTCGGCCTGGTGGCCGTGATGATCGCGCTCGTGTTCACCCTGCCCGATCAGGTGGGAATGGGCGACGCGCTGCGCATCGCGGCCTCCACGGGCCGGCTGCAGGTGTTCGACTTCCGCTTCACGCTGAGCGAGACGTACACGTTCTGGTCGGGCCTCATCGGCGGGCTGTTCCTGATGCTGTCGTACTTCGGATGCGACCAGAGCCAGGTGCAGCGCTACCTGACGGCCAGGAGCGAGACGGAGGCCACCTCGTCGCTGTACATGAGCGCCTACTGGAAGATTCCGCTGCAGGTGCTGGTGCTGCTGATCGGCGTCATGGTGTTCGTCTTCTACCTGTTCCACCAGCCGCCCATGCTGTTCAACCCGGTGCACGACAACCGCGTGCGAGCCAGCGCCGAGGCGTCGCGCTACGCCGACGCCGAGTCGGCGTTCGCGCAGGCATTCGAGGCGCGCCGCGAGGCGGCCGCCGCCATGGCGGGCGCGGAAGCGGCGGATCGCGAGGCGGCCCGGTCGGCGTTCCTCGCTGCCGACGCCCGCGTTCGTGACGTCCGGACCGAAGCGATCGAGATCGTCAAGGAAGTGACCGGCGATGCGACGTACCGTGACGTGAACTACGTCTTCCCGACGTTCGTGACGACGGCGCTGCCCGTCGGGCTCGTGGGCATCCTCCTGGCGGCCATCATGGCCGCGGCGATGTCGTCCATCGCGTCGGAGCTCAACGCGCTGGCGACGACCACCGTGATCGACTTCTACCGGCGCTTCGTCAGCCCGAGCGCGCCCGACGAACACTACCTGCGCGTGTCGCGCGTCGCGACGGGGGCGTGGGGCCTCTTTGCCTGCGGCGTCGCCGTGTACGCGACCAACCTCGGGTCGCTCATCGAGGTCGTCAACAGGTTCGGCTCGTTCTTCTACGGCTCGATCCTCGGCGTGTTCATCCTGGCGATGGTCACGCGCCGGGCCACCGGCACCGGTGCCTTCGTCGGCCTGATCGGCGGCATGGCGATGGTCGCCGCCGTTGCCGTCTTCCGCCCCGACATCTCCTTCCTCTGGCACAACGTGATAGGCGCTGCCGGCGTCGTCCTCGTCGGCCTGGCCGTGAGCCTCGTGACGCGGCCGGCCACTCGTCACCCCGCCTGACGCGCCCGTCACGACGGGACGGCGCGTCGTGTCAAACCCGTGAACGCGCCCCTCCGGCGTCCGTCTCTCCCGGCATCAGTCATTCGACAGCCGGAGAGAGCCTGTGAGCGCCAGCACTATCAGCACCCAGCGACTTTCCTTGCTCCTCGCGGCGGCCACGCTCGCCGTGAGCGGCGCCGCGGCGGCAGCAGAGCCGGTGATCGACGGCCGATGGATCGGCGGATTTCACGGAGCGAACGGCGTCGTCGCCGTTGACGTCACGTTCGGCAGGACAGGAGACGCGCCCAGCGGCACCCTGGACATCCCGCGCCGCGCGGAGCACGGCATCCCGCTGCATGCCCTCGAACAGCGGGGCGACCGCGTCAGGTTCGAGCTGCCGACGGCCGGCCTCCCGATGCACTTCGAGGGCCGCGTGCGCGATCGCCGGATCAAGGGCACCGTCAGGCAGGGGGTGGAGGGCTTCACCACGTTCGAGCTGACGAAGCTGGTGACGCCGACGGATGGCGAGCTCGAACGCGTCCACGGCACCTACGTCTGGGACGAAGGCAAGGTCCTGCTCGTGGCGCCGTCGGCAGGCGGGGCCATCTACGTGGACTACGACACCGGCCGCACAGGCACGCTGTACGCCCTGACGCCGAGGTACTTCGTGGGTGGTCCGACGATGGGCACGGGCTATCCCGTCGCCATCGAGATCGCGTTCGACGGCGAACCGGGGGCGCCGGCGGCGCTGGCGCGCATCACGCGCGGGAAGAAGTCGGTGGATGCACGCCGGCAGATCTTCTACACGGAGGAACAGGTGCGCTTCGCGAGTTCGGCGGCCGAGATCGCCGGCTCGCTGCTGGTACCGGCGACGCCCGGCCCGCATCCGGCGCTCGTCATGATCCACGGGTCGGGCGACGTGACCCGGGACGTCCTGCGGCCCTTTGCCGACCACTTCGCCCGCAACGGCGTGGCCGTCCTGATCACCGACAAGCGCGGGGTCGGCGCGTCCACGGGCGACGCCGGTCGGACGACCTTCGACGATCTGGCCGACGACGCCCTGGCCGGTGTGGCGTACCTGCGGGAGCGGCACGACATCAGGAGCGAGGCGATCGGGCTTCATGGCGTCAGCCTTGGCGGGTGGGTGGCCCCGCTGGCGGCTTCACGGTCGCACGACGTCGCCTTCGTCGTCGTCGAATCCGCGCCGACCCTGACGCCACGCGAGCACGAGCGCCTCCGCGTCGAGTCGCAACTGCGCGCTGACGGGTTCGCCGCTGAGGACATCGCGCGCGCGCTGGGCTTCATGGACCTCAAGTTCGAGGTCGCACGTACCGGCGAAGGCTGGGAGCGGCTCCAGCGACAGATGCAGGCCACCGACACGCCGTGGCTGCCTTATACCAACCCGCCGGCCTCCCTCGAGTCGCTCCGCTGGCACTGGGACCACATCTTCGGCTACGACCCGATCCCGGCGCTGACCCGGCTCGAGGTGCCGATGCTGGTGCTCTACGGCGGGCGTGATGCCATCGTCCCGCCGCGGGTCCACCGCCGGCGCATGGAGGAGGCCCTCGCGGCCGCCGGGCGGCACGACGTGACGATCAGGGTGTTCGACGACGCCAATCACGGGTTCTTCGCTGCCGTTACCGGTGGACGCCGCGAGCACGCCAGCCTCACCGGCTTCGTGGACGGCTACTTCGAGGAGCGCACCGCCTGGGTGCTGTCGACGGTCCGCGAGTCCGATGCGGGCGTGCTGTCGGAGACACAGTGACGCGCCAGGCGCGGCCGTCCGCACGACAGCCTTGCACGTAACCTGACACTTTCGTAAGAACGTCGGCGCCGGTTCTGCCCTGTAAAGGGGCGGGCCGGTGCCTTGTCGCGTTGGTACGCTCGTTGCTGAGGTTGCTTCCGACAACCGTGCACGGCCGTGGGAGGGCCACGTACATGCGCAGTCGGGAGAACGAGCGCGGCTTCACCCTGCTCGAAGTCTTGATCATTTCGATGGTCGTAGCCACGCTGCTGGCCGGCGCCCTTGCGGTGCTGCCGGGCGTCGTGGAGGCCGCGCGCAGCGACAGCGGCAGCTCGCAGCTGACTGGCGTGCTGCGGCAGGCGCGCGAACAGTCGATCACGGAACGGCGCAACATCGAGATCCGCTTCATCGCGCCGAACCGCGTCGAAGCCTGGCGCGACGACATCGACGCCGACGGTGCCCTCGACGGCCAGACGCTCGTCCAGGAAGGCGTGCTCGAACAGGGCGTGATCTATACCCGTTTCGACGGGATGCCCGACACCCCGGACGGATTCGCGAGCGCAAACGACACGGCGGACTTCACCGGTGCGGCCCCCTGGCGATTCACGACGGAGGGCCAGCTTGTCGATGCAAATGGCGACGTGGTCAACGGCACCGTATTCCTCGGCCAGCAGTTCCGTCCCGAGACGGCGCGGGCCGTCAGCCTGTTCGGCCCCACGGCGCTCATCCGCGAATGGCGCTGGAACGGCGCGGGATGGATCGAATGACGCAGCCCCGCGGAAGCGAGGCAGGCTTCAGCCTGCTCGAGGTGCTCGTGTCGATGCTCCTGCTCATGGGGGGCCTGCTCGGGCTCGCGCAGGTGTTCCTGCTGGGCATGGCCCACGCGTCGACCTCGTCGGCCAACCTCGTCGCCCGCGAAAAGGCACGAGAGGCGATCGAGAGCGTGCACACCGCGCGCGACACGCGCACCATCACCTGGAATCAGATCCGCAACGCCACGGCGCGCATGTGTGAAGGCGTGGACGAGCCGAGCGGATGGAATGCCACGCCCGGCACGTTCATCGACGGCCCGCAGGTCGGGCTGCGCGTCGCGGGTCCCGACGGCCTCGTCAACACACCTGGCGACGAGGAACTGCCCATCGAGCGCGTACGGCACTTCGGCGCCGACGGCATCCGGGACACCGACGACGACTGGGAGCAGGAGCTCACCACCTTCAACCGCGAGATCTGGATCTGCGATCACAGCACGTCGCTCCGCGAGATCCGCGTCACGGTCGACTACCGCGTGGGCGGCATCACCAGGCAGTACCGCCTTACCACGTTCATCTCGAACTACTCATGACCAGGAACGGAGACATGAAGCCCGGTCGGGGCGAGCGAGGCCTGTCCCTCGTCGAGCTCGTCATCGGCATGGCCCTGATGGCGCTCGTGCTGACGGGCGTGTTCGGCGCCATGACGGAGGCGATCCGGGCCAACGAGACCGTCAAGATGTCGACGGCGATGAACAACAACCTGCGGGTCGCGATGGACCTGCTGGTGCGCGACATGCTCCAGGCCGGGCAGGGGCTGCCGTCCGGCAAGGTCGTTTCGATTCCATCTGGTGACGGGGCGCTGCCCATCGTGCGGCCGGGCCCGCTCGGCACCAACTACACCTTCGACCCCGAATCCACGACGCTGCCGGCGGTGACGGTCGGCGCCGGCATGGGCCCCGTCGTCAACGGGCTGGCAACCGACATGGTGACGCTGCTCGGCGCCGACAACGTGCTCAACCAGGTCGAGGTGATCGAGCTGACGGCGTCCTCGCTGCGCCTGACTCCCGACGTCATCAACGACGACCTGCCCGACGTCGCGGGCGACAACGTGCGCGTCGGCGACCTGATCATGCTGACCAAGGGATCGCTCAGCACGTTGAAGTTCGTGACGGGCGTCGAGGGCGACGAGCTGTTCTTCGAGGAAGGCGACCCGCTCGAACTCAACCAGGCGGGCGCGGAGAACGGGACGCTGGCGCAGTACATCGCTGCCGCCCCCGTGGACGTCGCCGCGTGCCCCCTGCCGCCGCGGCCCTGCGACTTCGAGATCGTCCCGTCGGTCGCCACCCGCATCCGGATGATCAGCTACTACCTCGAGACCCCTGGCGACGACGCACGCGATCTGCGGCTGATTCGCCGCATCAACGCGAACCCGGCCACTGTCGTGGCCTTTGCCATCGACGACTTCGCGCTGAGCTACGACCTGGTGGACGGCGTCAACAACAGGGTCGAGGTGGCGATGACCGCGGCAGACCTGGACGGAGCCGGCGCCTGCGCTCCCTCGGCCTGTTCGGAGAACCAGATCCGCAAGATCAACGTGACGCTGACAGGCAGGTCCACCCAGCCGCACCCGCAGACCCGCCAGTTCCTGCGCAACACGCTCGTCACACAGGTCAGCCTGCGCAACCTCGCGCTCGTCGACAGGTACTCGTGAGGTGAATGCGATGTTCCGAAGACGCATTGTCACGCGCCTGCGCGTCCTCGCGCGCCACGCCGGCCGCGAACGGGGGATCGCGCTGCTTTCCACGGTCATGGTGATGATGCTGATGTCGGCGCTCACCGCCGGCTTCGTCGCGGTCGTCATGTCCGACCAGCTCACCGGCGGGCTGAACCG
>JBIQIB010000016.1:0-5930 GCA_044508265.1 Acidobacteriota bacterium | reverse complement strand
GTGGGCGGCGGCGAGGTACGAATGCGCCGCGAGATGCAGACGGTGGGCATCCCGGTGTTCCAGTTCGGCATCTTCTCGGAGAACGACCTGAGCTTCTTCGCCGGCCCCGACTTCAACTTCGGCGGCCGCGTGCACACGAACCAGAACCTCTACCTGAAGCAGGACGGCACAGCGCTCCTGACGCTCTCCGACCGCGTCACCGCCGTCGGTGAGGTGATCCGCGCACGCCTCGCCAACGGTCAGCAGACCCACAACGGTCGTGTGCGCGTGACGCTCGCGCCCGGCACGAACAACTACCGGGACCTGGGCATCAACGGCGCCAACTCCGGCAGCTCTCAGAACTGCCAGCTGGCCGCTTGCGAAGGCAGCGTCGTCGATGGTCCCGGGAGCGCGTTGAACGAGCCGCTGTGGACCAACGTGTCCGTCGGGAAATACAACCGGACGATCATGAACGGCCGCACCGGTGCGCGGCGCCTGGACCTGCCGCTGATCAACGACGAGGCCGTGCCCGTCGACCTGATCCGGCGGCCCAACCGGTTCGCTCCCGACACGCCGGCCGTCGCGCAGCAGCGCTTCTACTCGATGGCCAGCCTGCGGATCCTGCTCTCGGACACGCGCGACGACCTGATGCTGCTGCCCACGGTGAACGACGGCGTGGAGCCCATCTCGCTCGAGAGCCTGACGCACCAGGCGGCCCTTCACGGCGGCGACGGCCTGCAGACGCGCGGGACGGCGCTGGGCATCCCGTATGCCGGCAACACGCTCGACGCCATGCCGCTCGCCCGTGGCGGCGCGTCCACCGAGTACAAGACGGGCACCGGCTCGCTGCTGGGCGGCTACATCAAGATCCAGCGGCAGTCGAGCGACGGCACCTGGAGCGACGTCACCTACGAGATCCTCAAGCTGGGCTTCACGGGACGACGACTGTCGAACGGCACGCTGAACACGGTCGGCACCTGCACCGAGCCCAACCCCGACGCGGTGATTCGGATCCAGCGCGTCAAGGACACCGTCGGGGGCTGCACGACGACGAGCGCGACGAACCTCTGGCCCAACGTGCTTTACGACGCGCGGGAAGGGGCGCGACGCGACGACCCGTCGGCCTCGGGCACCCTGCCGCGATTCGGCGGCGTCATGCACTACGTCGAGCTCGACGTGAACAACCTGCGCCGCTGGCTCGAAGGCGAGATCGGGACGACAGGCAACGCCGACACGATGCGCGAGACGGGCTACGTCGTGTACTTCTCGGATCGGCGCGGCAACCGTTCGCTGGGTGCCGACGGCGTCCCGGCGCCCGCGGGCGGCACGCCCTGGAACCCCGGCGACGACCTGGAGACGGGCGAGCTGGGCATGGAGGACATCATCAACCCCGCGTCGTCGTCGAGCACGTCCAACAACGTGCTCGACAACGGCGAGGACGTCAACGGCAACGGCACGCTCGAAACCTACGGCAACGTTCCGCGATCGGCGGTCGCGCACACGTTCGGCTCGCCGACGCTCTGGTCACAGATCACCAACAGCGGCAGCACGGCGGCCGCGACGATCGCACGGGCGAATCGCGCGATCTTTTTCCGTCGGGCGCTGAAGGTCGTCAACGGCGCGCGTGGGCAACTGCCGGCCGTCGGTACGCAGGGCCTCACCATCGCGTCGGAGAACCCCGTATACGTGCAGGGCAACTACAACGCCTGTACGCCGGGCAACGCGCCGGGCTCATGCAGCGAGACGGGCGGCGCCTTCGGACCGGTCGGCAACGGGCACGTATCGGCGGCGGTGATTGCCGACGCCGTCACGCTGCTGTCGTCGAACTGGAACGACATCCGGTCGTTCACCTCGCCGCATGCGCCTGGCGGGCGTCCGGCGACGACCACCTGGTACCGCTTCGGCGTCATCGCCGGCAAAGGCCTCAGCTTCACCCGGCCGACGAGCAATACGTCGAACGACCACACCGACTTCGGCACCGACGGCGGCGCGCACAACTTCCTGCGCTTCCTGGAAAGCTGGGGCGGACAGGCGCTGCACTATCGCGGCTCGATCATCAGCTTCTACACCAGCCGCCAGGCCGTCGGCGTCTACAAGTGCTGCGACGTCGTCTACGGCGCGCCCGACCGCGGGTACAACTTCGACGAGGAGTTCCTGAACCCGCTGCTGCTGCCGCCGCGCACCCCGATGTTCCGCGACATCAACACGCTCACGTTCCGCCAGCTCCTGCGCCCCACGCAGTAGCAACACGCTCAGCGCAGGCCCGCGGCGACCGGGCGGGCTTGCCCTTCCTCCCTTCCTCCACTCCTCCTTTCCTCCGCTCCTCTTCCTCCGTTCCTTCGCTCCTCCTTTCCTCCGCTCCTCTTCCTCCTTTCCTCCGTTCCTCCGCTCCTCCATTCCTCACCCCATTACCCGATCGGATCCCCCGCCGGCGTCGGCAGCGGCCGCGGGTGGGTGACCGTCGCTTCGGGCCGCTTCAGGAACCGCTCGATGTCGGCCTCGAGGGCCGCTTTGTGTGCGGCCCATGCGGCGGCGGCGCCGCCGTCTGAGAGTTCTGGTGAAGGAAGGGTCGTCAGCCGCGTGAGGGCGGCCGTGGCCATGGCGCGGACGTCAGTGCTCGCGGCGGCGTCAGAGGCGAGGTCCATGAGCCGCCGTGCGTAGAGAGCCTGCACGGCCCGCCGCACGGCGCCGTCGAGCGCGTGCGCTGTCGAGGGCGAAGGCCGCATGGCGTCGTGCAGGGCGTCGAGCACTTCATGGAACCCTGGGGTGCTGCCGTCGCGTGCGTGCTGCTCGACGAGCCTGGCGGCACGCTGGGCGTTGAGGAGCAGGGAGATGGTGTGATCGGCGGCCACCGTCGCGACGCCCACGGCGTCGAACGTGAGACCCGTCCGTCGCGGGAACAGCTCGGTGTTGAATCCGCCGAACGCGTCGCTGCGCGGCTGCAGCAGCGCCAGGACGCGCTCCGGCACGACGAGCACCTCGGGCGACAGCGTGCGGAGCACCGCCGCCAGGGCGGCCCGCTGCACGGCAGGTTCGACGATGCGCGGCAGTTCCGGGAGTGCGCCTGCGTCATGGCGTGCCGCGTAGGTGTAGTGCACGCCGCCTATCGACTTCACCGCAGCCTGCACCTGATACCGATGGTGCAGGTACAGCGGCAGGAACATCTGCTCCAGAAAGCTCAGTGACGAGCCGTCGCGGATGCTCTGCAGGCCGAACCGGTCCATCGCCACCCGGCGGACCTCGAGCTCGTGCCGGAGCTGAGCGACCGGGTCGGCGCCGTTGTCCCACAGGTGGGCGAGCGGGTGTGCGGCGCCCGCCGGCCTGGCGTCCGCGTCGCTCACGTAGAGCATGCCGGCGGCGACGCCTTCCTCGACGATCTGCCGCAGCGCCGCGGCCTCGTCGGCGCCTTCGGGGAACTGCGCGTACGCGTAACGGGCAGCGAACATGTCGAACGGCCCGACGCCCACGCCGTAGGCCTCGGACAGGTCGACGGCGCCGTCGACGATGCGCGTCAGCGGTACCGGGTAGTCCATCACGGACGCGCGGCCGTACGTGCTGGCGGCGAAGTTGTGCGCGAAGCCGAGCGTGTGGCCCACTTCGTGTGCCGACAGCTGACGGATCCGCGCCAGGGCCATCGCTTCGACGTCGGCATCCGGCGCGGCCTGGGCCAGGTACTCGGCGCCGCCGACCGCGCCCGCCGCGCATTCAAGCTGGCCCAGCGGATCGTCGCCCCCGGCGATGCGGCTGCCCGTGAGGCCGGTGGCAAGCATCACGTCCTGCCTGACGCGCAGTGAGCCCAGGCTGACGTTGCCCTTGAGGATCTGCCCCGTACGCGGGTCCACGACACTTGCACCGTACGACCAGCCGCGTGTCGATCGGTGGACCCAGTGAATCATGTTGTAGCGGAGATCCATCGGGTCGGCGTCCTCGGGCAGCACCTCAACACGAAAGGCGTCGCGATACCCGGCCGCCTCGAACGCCGCGCTCCACCAGCGCGCGCCGTCGAGCAGGGCAGAGCGGATGGGCTCCGGCGTGCCGTTGTCCACGTAGTAGACGATGGGCTCGACGGCCTCGCTGACGGCCGCCGACGTGTCGCGCTTCTCGAGGTGATGGCGCACCACCCAGTGCTTCTCGATCGGCTCGATCACCGGGGACGCGTAGTCGTGGAACATCATGTCGATGACGCCCACGCGCGGGTCGGCGACCCGCGGCTCGTACGGGTTCGTCGCCATGTCGGGCAGCTCGACGAAGGAGTGGTGCTGCCGCACCGTCACGGCCTCGGCCGTCGGCGTGACCTGGCTCACGAGCGGCCCGGGGTCGCCCTCCGTGACGAGCGTCACGATGGCCTCCACTTCCGTGTTCTTCGGGAAGGCCTTCGTGCGCGGCAGGTGGATGGCGCTGCGGCTGGCGTCGAGGCGGTACGTGCCCTGACTCGCGCGGCGCAGCCGCGCGGCCACCCCATGGGCGTCGCGGACGAACAGGTCCGTGGCGTCCACGACGACGCGGCCGTCGGCTTCCGCTTCGACAGTGAAGCCCCACAAGACCGAGCGCGCGAACGAGTCGGCCACCGCGCGCCGCTCGGCGGCATCCTCAGACAGCGCCCGAAAGCGGTAGTTCGACTCCACCATCAGGACGCGCGGGCCGACGCGCTGGAAGGTGACGACGTGCGTGCTCCCAAGCTGCCCGCGATCGAGCCCGATGGGATTCGACCCGAGACCGGCCGGTAGCGACACCACGTAGAGCAGCTCGCGATCGAATACGCCGATCTCGAGGAGCAGGCGGCCTGCCGCGGCATCCCAGTACATCGGCAGGTAGCCGTCCAGCCTCGTGAGGCCGGCGGTCCGTTCGCCGATCGACTTGGTCGCGGATGCAGGTGCTGCGGCGGGGGAGCGCTGGCCTGCGGCCGGTGACGCTGCCACGGCCAGGGCAAGCAGGGAGAGGACGACCGTCACTCGTGTACGCATATGGAATCTGGCGGGGAAAGCGCGGCGATTGTAACATCCGCCGCATGGAGCGCCGCGACTTCCTGCAGCGCGCCGCCGTCGCCGGCGCCGCTGCCCTCACGCCGCACGCCTCCCGTGCCGCGCAGCCGCAGGTTCCGGCGTTCGCCTTCGAGGAATCCACCGTCGCGACGCTGCAGGACCGCATGGCCGCGGGCGCGCTGACGGCACGACAGCTGACCGAGGCCTGCCTCGCGCGCATCGCATCCGTGGACAGATCCGGCCCGCGCCTCAACAGCGTGATCGAGGTGAACCCTGATGCCCTCGACATCGCCGACGCGCGCGACAGGGAGCGCGCCGCCGGTACCATCCGCGGGCCGCTGCACGGAATCCCGGTCCTCATCAAGGACAACATCGACACCGCCGATCGGATGAAGACGACGGCCGGATCGCTGGCGATGGTGGACGCGCGGCCACCACGCGACGCGTTCATCGTGGCGCGCCTGCGCGAAGCGGGCGCGGTGCTGCTCGGCAAGACGAACCTGAGCGAGTGGGCCAACTTCCGATCGAGCCACTCGACGAGCGGCTGGAGCGCAAGGGGAGGCCTGACGCGCAACCCCTATGCACTCGACAGGAACGCCTGCGGATCCAGTACCGGGTCGGGCGTCGCCGTCGCCGCGAACCTCTGCGTCGTCGCCGTCGGCACGGAGACCGACGGCTCGATCATCTGCCCCTCGTCGCGCAACGGCATCGTCGGGATCAAGCCGACGGTAGGGCTGTGGAGCCGCAGCGGCATCATTCCGATCGCGGCCACCCAGGACACCGCCGGCCCCATGGCCCGCACCGTGGCGGATGCCGCCGCGCTGCTCGGACCGCTGACCGGTGTCGATCCGCGCGACGCGGCGACGCAGCGCCAGCAGGCGCGGCGGGACTACAGCCATAGCCTCCGCACGGACGGCCTCTCGGGACGTCGCGTGGGCGTCCTGCGCAACTACATGGGATTCGACGAGC
>JBIQIB010000118.1:0-12540 GCA_044508265.1 Acidobacteriota bacterium | reverse complement strand
ACAGTCGCAATTGTCTGTAATCGCGCTTGCGGCTAGCATCTGGGAGTTTACGGGTGTCGGCGGCCACTCCACGGCGTGGTGTGCCGGCGCTTGCGAAAAGTTTCACAAGCACGCAATCGACCCCGCGAAAAGCGACGCTTCTCACACATGGACGGCTGGCTTCCCATTCTGCTGCTCACCGGATTCGGCATCGCCTTTGCCGCCGGGAACGTGTTGTTGTCCCAGTTCCTGGGGCCGCGGGTGCCGACCGCCGAGAAGCTCGCGCCCTATGAATGCGGCATGCCGCCCGTCGGCGACGCGCGCGACCGCCACTCGGTGAAGTTCTACCTCGTGGCGATGATCTTCCTGCTCTTCGACATCGAGGTCGCGTTCCTCTATCCCTGGGCCATGGCCATTCGTGAGCTCAGCTGGACGGGATACGTGCAGATTCTGGTGTTCTTCGCCCTGCTGGCGTCCGGCTTCGTGTACGTCTGGCGCAAGGGCGTCCTCGACTGGAACGCCTCCGAGTAAACCCATGGCAGAGTTCGAGATTCCCGTTCTCACGACGACGGTCGACAAGATGGTGGGATGGGCGCGCCGCTCGGCCATCTGGCCGGTGGCGTTCGGCCTGGCCTGCTGCGCCATCGAGATGATGGCGATGAGCGCCGGCCGGTACGACATCGCACGCTTCGGCGCCGAGGTGTTCCGCGGCTCGCCGCGCCAGGCCGACCTGATGATCGTCGCGGGCCGGCTGTCGCGGAAGATGGCCCCGGCCCTGCGCCGCGTCTACGACCAGATGCCCGAGCCGAAGTGGGTGATCTCGATGGGCGCCTGCGCCTCGGTCGGCGGCGTGTTCGACAACTACGCGCTGGTGCAGGGCGTGGACAAGGTCGTGCCCGTCGACGTCTTCGTACCCGGTTGCCCGCCGCGGCCCGAATCGCTCATCTACGGCATCGTCCAGCTGCAGCGGAAGATCGCGGCGACGCCCCAGAGCCTCGTCAACTTCGGGTGAGCCGCGTGGATTTCGCCGAACAGCTCGACCTCCTGAAGCAGGCGCTGCCTGACGTCGCGATCGAGCAGGTCCCTTCGGTGGACCAGCTGGCCATTCTGGTGCCGGCGGCCTCGATTGCCGACGTCGCGCGCACGCTGCGCACGCACCCTTCGCTGCAGTACCAGGTGCTGGCGGAACTGACGGGCGTGGACGTCTGGCCCGTCGAGCCGCGCTTCGAGGTGGTGTACCACTTCGTCGCCCTCGGTGTGCATGCCTTCGGCGATCCGCAGGCGGCGCCCCCCGCGCGGCTGCGCGTGAAGGTGCGCGTCGCGGGCGATGCCGCGGTCGTGCCGACCATCTGCGAGATCTACCCGAACGCCAACTGGTACGAGCGCGAGGTCTACGACCTGTTCGGCGTCTGGTTCAGCGACCACCCGGATCCGCGGCGCATCCTGATGCCCGAGGACTGGGAAGGACACCCGGCCCGCAAGGACTACCCGGTGCAGGTGAAGCTGCCCGTGGACGCGGGGATGCCGCTGCAGGTGACCGAAGAGGAGTTCGTGCAGAACATCGCGCAGCAGCGGGGGACGGCGCCGAAGGGGCGCCCGAGCTGACGCCGGCGATGGCCGACGAGGGCCGCGCGGCGCGGTGCCGCGAGCAGCTTGCCGAGGCGGCCGCGGCGCATCGGGCCGCGGCTGATGTGCTCGGCCCCGCGGTGGCCGCGGCAGCGGCGGTGTGCGAGGCGACGCTGGCGGGCGGGGGCACGGTGTTTGTGTGCGGCAACGGCGGCAGCGCGGCGGAGAGCCAGCACTTTGCCGCCGAGCTGACCGGGCGGTTCCGCCGGGAGCGGCGGGGCTGGCCGGTGATCGCGCTCACGACCGACACGAGCGCGATGACGGCGATCGCCAACGACTACGGGTTTGCCGAGGTCTTCGCCCGGCAGGTCGAGGCGCTCGGACGCCGCGGCGACGCGCTGGTGGCCGTCTCGACCAGCGGGCGCGCCGCCAACGTGGTGGAAGCCGCGAGACGCGCGCGGTCTGCGGGCCTGCGTGTCGTGGCGGTGACCGGGCCGGATGCCGGACCGCTCGGCGGCCTGGCCGACGTCGTGGTGGCGGTCCCCGCGGCGTCGACGGCACGCGTGCAGGAAGTGCACCTCACGCTGCTGCACGCGATGTGTGACGAGATCGAGGCCGCCCTCGCCGGCGTGCCCCCAGCGCCGGACGCCTGACGCCGACGGCCACGCAGCCTGAAGTCCGCTATGCCTGAGATTCGCACTGAAACGATGACCGTGAACATGGGGCCGCAGCATCCGGCCACCCATGGCGTGCTGCGGCTGGTCATCGAGCTCGACGGCGAGACGATCGTCGATGCGAAGCCGACGATCGGCTACCTGCACACCGGCATCGAGAAGACGGCCGAGCAGAAGAAGTGGCAGCAGGTGGTGCCGCTCGTCGAGCGCATGGACTACCTCGGGCCGCAGTCCAACGCCCTCGGGTACGTGATGGCCGTCGAGAAGCTCCTCGGCCTCGAGATGCCCGAGCGCGTGCAGCACATCCGCGTGCTCATCGCCGAACTCCAGCGCATCTCGAGCCACCTCGTGTGGCTCGGCACCCACGGCATGGAGGTGGGCGCCATCACGATGATGCTGTACTGCTTCCGCGAGCGCGAGCTGCTGCTGAACATCAACGAGATGCTCGCCGGCTTCCGGATGTTCCCGAGCTATCTCCGCATCGGCGGCCTCCGCGAGGACCTCCCGGTGGGCTTCCACGACGCGGTCAACGCGTTCCTCGACCGGCTCCCCGGCAAGATCGACGAGTACGAAGGGCTCCTCACGAAGAACTCGATCTGGCTGAAGCGGACCCAGGGCGTGGGCGTGGTGACGAAGCAGGACGTGCTCGACTACGGCCTCGTGGGGCCCATCGCGCGCGCGGCCGGTGTGACCTACGACGTGCGGAAGGTGTTCCCGTACCTCACGTACGACCAGTACGAGTTCGACGTCCCGACGCAGCAGGACGGCGACGTGTACGCGCGCTACCTGGTGCGCGTGGCCGAGATGCGCGAGAGCATCCGCATCTGCCGGCAGGCGATTGCGCGCATCACCCCTACCGGCGAATGGGGCGTGGACGACCCGCGGATCGTGCCGCCGCCGAAGGACAAGGTCTACTCGGAGATGGAGGCGCTGATTCAGCACTTCCTGATCTACTCGCAGGGTTTCACCGTGCCGGCCGGCGAGGCGTACGTGCCGATCGAGGGACCGCGCGGCGAGCACGGGTTCTATTGCGTCTCGGACGGCGGCAACCGCCCCGTCCGCGTCAAGTCGCGGCCGCCGACGTTCCTGGCCATCCAGGCGCTGCCGAAGATGATCACCGGTGGCCTCATCGCCGACGTCATCGCGATCATCGGCTCGGTGGACGTCGTCATGGGCGACTCGGACAGGTGAGGCTTAATGCCTGATGTCCAATGCCTAATGTCTAGTGCCTGATGTCTAGTGCCTGATGCTTGATGTCTGATGCTCACGCCAGGTCGTTCATACCAAGAAAGGCCTCGGGTACCAGACACCAGCAATCAAGCACCAGGCACCGATTGGGATCAGACATCAAGAAGCGTCAAGCATCAGACATTAAGCATCAGACATTAAGCATCAGGCATTGGGCATCAGGCATTAGACATCAGGGATCGACATGAGTTTCCACCCGCAAATGCCCTACGGCGAGGGCTGGCACAAGAGCGACCGGGAGACCCCCGAGCCAGGGCCGCCGTTTGCGTTCACGCCCGAGAATCGCGCGCGGCTCGAGGAGATCTGCACGCATTACCCGCCGGAGCACCGGAAGTCGGCGATCATCTCGGCGCTCTTCGTCGTGCAGGAGCAGCAGGGCTACGTCACGGGCAACGCGATGCAGCACGTCGCGGAGTTTCTCGGCTGCACGGCGGCCGAGGTCGAGGACGTCGTCACGTACTACGTGATGTTCTTCACCAGGCCGGTCGGCACGTACACGCTCCAGGTGTGCCGGACGCTGTCGTGCGCGCTCAACGGCGCCGAAAAGGTGACGGCGGCGCTCTGCGAGCACCTGAAGGTGAAGCCCGGCGAGACGACCGACGACGGGATGTTCACGGTGCTGGAGTTCGAGTGCCTGGGCGCGTGTGACCGGGCGCCCGTCATCATGGTGAACAACGAGCACTGGCACGAGCGCCAGCGGCCCGAGGAGGTCCCGGCGCTCATCGAGGGGCTGCGGACCAGGGGGCTCGCGGCGCTCTCGGGCTGTCACCTGGCCAAGGAGCCGTCCACGACGTGAGCCGGCGCTTCAGCCGGGAGATGTACGCATGTTCGAACCGATTCTCACACCGCACGTGAACGAGCCCTTCGGCCACACCCTCGACTTCTACGTCGAGCACGGCGGCTATCAGGCCCTGCGCAAGGCGCTCGAGATGACGCCCGAGGCGATCACCGACGAGGTGAAGCGCTCCGGCCTGCGCGGCCGGGGCGGCGCCGGCTTCCCGACGGGCCTGAAGTGGAGCTTCGTCCCGAAGGACAACCCGAAGCCGAAGTACCTGTGCGTCAACGCCGACGAGAGTGAGCCGGGGACGTTCAAGGACCACGTGCTGCTCGAGCGCAACCCGCATCTGTTGTTCGAGGGCAGCGTGATCGCCTGCCGGGCCTTCGGCGCGGAGACGTGCTACATCTACATCCGCGGCGAGTTCTACCACATCCAGAAGCAGATGGAGGCCGAGCTCGCGAAGGCCCGTGCGGCCGGCTACGTGGGCAAGAACATCCTCGGCACGGGCGTCAACTGCGACATCTGGATCCACAGGGGCGCCGGCGCCTACGAGGCCGGCGAAGAGACGGCGCTCATCGAGTCGCTCGAGGGCAAGCGCGCGCAGCCACGCGTCAAGCCGCCGTTTCCGGCGGTGGTGGGCCTCTACGGGTGCCCCACCGTCGTCAACAACGTCGAGACCATCTGCAACGTCCCGGTGATCATCGACAAGGGCGCCGAGTGGTACGCGGCCATCGGCCCCGAAAAGAACACCGGGCCGAAGCTGTTCTGCGTCAGCGGCCACGTCAAGCGGCCGGGCGTGTACGAGGCGCCGATGAGCGTCTCGCTGCGCGAGCTGATCTACGAGTACGCGGGCGGCATCCGCGGCGACCGCGAGCTCAAGGCCGTGATCCCGGGCGGGTCGTCGGTGCCGGTCATCCTCCCGGACAAGATCGACACGCCGGCCAGCTTCGACGGGCTCGTCGGCGCCGGGTCGATGCTCGGGTCGGCCGCGATCATGGTGATGGACGACACGACCGACATGGTCTGGCTCGCCAAGAACCTGATCCACTTCTACAAGCACGAGTCGTGCGGCAAGTGCACGCCGTGCCGGGAAGGGTCCGACTGGCTCTACAGGATCCTCGACAAGATCGAGCGGGGCGCGGGGCAGATGCGCGACATCGACCTGCTGCTCAGCGTCTGCGACAACATCGCCGGCAAGACGCTGTGCCCGTTCGGCGACGCGGAAGTGGCCCCGGTCATCAGCACGATCCAGCACTTCCGCCACGAATACGAAGCCTACGTGCGTGACGGCCTGTCACCCGTGCAGGGCGATGACTACCGTGCCACCGAGCCGGCAGGAGCCCACTGATGGTGCTTCGTCGCCCCGCCGGCCTTCTCCCTTCTCACGCCCGTGTCGATTGATCCCGTTCTCATCGCGCAGATCAGCCTGATCGGCGTCGTCTTCCTGCTGCTGCAGATCTCGGCAGCGGTGCTGGTGTACTTCGAGCGGAAGATCGCGGCCTGGGCCCAGCAGCGCGTCGGCCCGTACCGGACGGGTCCGGTGGGCCTCCTGCAGCCGCTGGCCGACATCGTCAAGCTGATCTTCAAGGAGGAGCTGCGGCCGAAGGCCGCCGACAAGTGGCTCTTCTACCTCGCCCCGATTCTCTCGGCGACGACGGCGTTTGCCGCCTTCGCCGTGATCCCGTTCGGCGGCGACACGACGTTCTTCGGTCTGCTCGACAGGCCGATCCGGCTGCAGGTGGCCGACGTCAACGTGGCGCTGCTCGTGGTCTTCGCGATCACGTCGATGGGCATCTACGGCATCGTGCTGGCCGGGTGGGCGAGCAACAGCAAGTACTCGCTGCTCGGCGGCCTGCGCAGTTCGGCGCAGATGATCAGCTACGAGCTGTCGTACGCGCTCGCCCTGGCGTCGGTGCTCGTCATCGCCAACACCATGTCGCTGCGCGAGCTCGTCGACCAGCAGGCCGGCTACTGGTTCGGGTTCATCCCCAGGTGGAACATCTTCCTGACGCCGATTGGCTTCTTCGTCTACATGGTGGCGGGCGTCGCCGAGACCAACCGGGCGCCGTTCGACTTCCCCGAGGCCGAGCAGGAGCTGGTGGCGGGCTACCACACCGAGTACAGCTCGATGAGCTTCGCGCTGTTCTTCCTGGCCGAGTACGTGAACATGGTCACCGTCTCCGCCGTGGCGGTGACGTTGTTCCTGGGCGGCTTCTACGGCCCCTTCCTGCCGGAGTGGCTCGGCTGGGTCTGGTTCCTGATCAAGATCGCCGCGCTGCTGTTCTTCTACATCTGGATGCGCTGGACGCTGCCGCGCTACCGCTACGACCAGCTGATGGCGTTCGGCTGGAAGTGGCTGCTGCCGCTGGCGCTCATCAACGTGCTGGTGACGGCGGCCGGCGTCCTGTACTGGAGCTGATGGTGGACGTCGTCCTCTTCTATCTGTTGGCAGCCGTGGCCATCCTGGCGTCGCTCGGCGTCGTCGGGCAGCGCAACCCGATGTACAGCGTGCTGCTGCTCATCGGCACGTTCGTCGCGCTCGCGGGCCTGTACATCCAGCTCGACTCGCCGTTCGTCGCGGTGACGCAGATCATCGTCTACGCCGGCGCCATCATGGTGCTGTTCCTGTTCGTGGTGATGCTGCTCAACGCGCCGCGCGAGGATCTTGCGCCCGGCGCGCAGGTGCCCATTCCCATGGGCCTCAAGGTGACGGGCACGCTGATGGCCCTGGCCCTCGGCGGGATGCTCGTGTGGGCGCTGCAGCGCCTCCAGGTGATGCCCTTCATCGAAGACCCGCAGGTGGAGACGCGGGTGTCGTCGGTGCGCCAGATCGGCATCACGCTGTTTCGCGAGCACGCGTTTGCCTTCGAGGTCACGTCGCTGCTGATCCTCGTCGCGATGGTGGGGGCCGTCGTGCTCGCCAAGAAGAAACAGTGAGTGGCTGCCGATGATTACGCTCAATCACTACCTGGTGCTCTCGGGGCTGCTCTTCGCGATCGGCACGGCCGGCGTGTTCCTGCGGCGGAACGTCATCACCCTGCTGCTCTCGATCGAGATCATGCTCAACGCGGTGAACCTGACCTTCGTCGCCGTCGGCCGCTACAACGGCTCGGTCGAAGGGCAGATCATCACGTTCTTCGTCATGACCGTCGCCGCGGCCGAGGCGGCCGTCGGCCTCGCGCTGATCATCGCCCTCTTCCGGCATCGTGAGACGCTCACGCCCGATGCCTTCACGTCGCTGAAATGGTAGGACGCCCGACCGCCATGCTGCTGCTCATCCTGCTGCTGCCGTTCGCCGGCTTCCTCGTCAACGCCTTCTTCGGGCGCCGGCTGCCGAAGGCCGTCTCCGGCGGCGTGGCCTGCGCCGCGATCATCGCGTCGTTCCTCGTCTCGGCCGCGGGCGCCTGGCAGATCTTCTCGCTGGCCTCCGACCAGCGCCTGCTCGAGCAGACGGTGTACACGTGGATGAGCTCGGGCGACTTCACCGTGCCCGTGACGCTGCGGCTCGACCCGCTGTCGACGCTGATGATCCTGGTCATCACCGGCATCGGCTCGCTGATCCATATCTACTCGACGAGCTACATGCACGACGAGCGCGACAGCGAGTACGCGCGCTACTTCTCGTACCTGAACCTGTTTGCCGCCTTCATGCTGCTGCTCGTGCTCGGCGGCAGCTTCCCGCTCATGTTCGTCGGCTGGGAAGGCGTGGGCCTCTGCTCGTACCTGCTCATCGGCTTCTGGTACACGAAGAAGTCGGCCAGCGACGCCGGCAAGAAGGCGTTCATCGTCAACCGCGTCGGCGACTTCGCGTTCCTGCTCGGCATGTTCGGCGCGTTCGTCGCGTTCGGCACGCTCGACTTCCTCGAGATCGCGCGGCAGGTCGGCACGATGCCCGTCGAGGTGCAGTTCGGCGCGCTGTCGCTGACGACGCTGCTGTTCTTCGTCGGCGCGACGGGCAAGTCGGCGCAGCTGCCGCTGCACGTCTGGCTCCCCGACGCCATGGAGGGCCCGACCCCCGTCTCGGCCCTCATCCACGCCGCGACGATGGTCACGGCGGGCGTGTACATGATCGGCCGCAACGCGGAGCTGTTCGCGCACACGCCCGTCACGCTGGAGGTGGTGGCGATCGTCGGCGCCCTCACGGCGCTGATGGCCGGCTCGATCGGCCTCGTGCAGAACGACATCAAGCGCGTGCTCGCGTACTCCACGGTGTCGCAGCTCGGCTACATGTTCCTCGCGATGGGCGTCGGCGCATGGTCGGCCGGCGTCTTCCACCTCTTCACGCATGCGTTCTTCAAGGCCCTCATGTTCCTGGGGTCGGGCTCGGTCATCCACGCGATGGGCGGCGAGCAGGACATGCGGAAGATGGGCGGGCTGAAGCCGTACATGCCGGTCACCTACTGGACGTTCGTGATCGGGGCCGCGGCCATCGCCGGCGTGCCAGGCCTCGCGGGCTTCTTCAGCAAGGACGAAATCCTCTTCCTCACCTTCGACAGCGGCCGGACGTGGCTGTGGGTGATCGGCGCGCTGACCAGCCTGCTGACCGCGACCTACATGTTCCGTCTGATCTTCATGACCTTCCACGGACCCGAGCGGTTCGGGACGGCGGAGACGGCGCACGGCGCACACGGCGCGCACGCGGATGACGCGCACGCGCACGGCGCGCACGGTCACCACGGCCTGCCGCACGAGTCGCCGCCGGCGATGACGATGCCGCTCATCGCGCTGGCCGTGGGCTCCGTGCTCGCTGGCTACGTGGGCGTGCCACACGCGCTCGGCGGGCACAACCAGCTCGAGCAGTTCCTGCATCCGAGCTTCGCGCCGTTCGAGACGCACGGCCCGGCCGAGGCTGGCGCCGCGCACGAGCCCGCCGCTGTCGCCGGTCATGCCGACGACGCCGCGCGCGAGCGCCTCGAGCTGACGCTCATGGGGGTCTCGACGCTGCTGGCCTTCACGGGCATCGGCCTGGCGGCGTTCTTCTTCCTGCGCAGGCCACAGGCCGCCGACGCCGCCGCGCGCTCGGCCGCGCCCGTCTACAAGCTGCTGCTCAACAAGTACTGGGTCGACGAGATCTACGATGCGACCATCGTGCACCCGATCAGGCGCGGCTCCGAGGGCGTGCTCTGGAAGGGCGTGGACGTCGGCGTGATCGACGGCGCCGTCAACGGCGTCGGCTACTTCGTGCGGGGGGCCGCGGGCGCCCTGCGGCTCCTCCAGACCGGTTCCGTCCGCATGTCCGCGGCGTCGCTGTTTGCCGGCGTGCTGCTCGTTCTCGGCTATCTCCTCGCGCGATGACCTTTCCGCTGCTCTCCACGATCGTCTTTCTGCCGCTGTTCGGCGCGCTGGGCGTGCTGGCCATCCCCAACAGGGACGGCAGCCGCAACGGCCTCATCCGACAGGTGGCCCTCGGCGTCTCCCTGGCGGCGCTCGTCGCCACGCTGGTGCTGTGGGGCCGCTTCGACGGCACGTCGGCCGACTTCCAGTTCGTCGAGCGGGTGCCGTGGATTCCGGCCTTCGGCATCGACTACCACCTCGGCATCGACGGCATCAGCCTGTGGCTGGTGGTGCTCACCGGCTTCCTGACGCCGCTCGCGCTGCTGTCGTCCTGGGAGTCGGTGCAGACGAAGGTCAAGGCGTTCAGCTTCTACGTGCTGGCGCTGCAGGCGTGCATGCTGGGCGTGTTCGTCGCGCTCGACCTGTTCCTCTTCTACGTCTTCTGGGACGCGATGCTCATCCCGATGTACTTCCTCATCGGGATCTACGGCTACGACCAGCGCGTGTACGCGGCGGTGAAGTTCATCCTGTACACCATGGCGGGCAGCGTCCTGATGCTGCTGGCCATCATCGGGATGGCGGTGCTGCACGCGCAGGCGACCGGGCAGTACAGCTTCGACGTGCTGCGGCTGTACGAGCTGCAGGTCCCGTACGACACGCAGCTGTGGTTCTTCCTGGCCTTCACCCTTGCGTTCGCAATCAAGGTGCCGCTGTTCCCGTTCCACACCTGGCTGCCGGACGCCCACGTGCAGGCGCCCACCGCCGGGTCGGTCATCCTGGCAGGCGTGCTGCTGAAGATGGGCACCTACGGCCTGATCCGCTTCGCGTTCCCGCTGTTCCCCGACGCCGCGCTCCAGTGCGCGCCCTACCTCGGCGTGCTGGCGGTGATCGGCATCATCTACGGCGCGCTCGTCGCGATGGTGCAGCCCGACATGAAGAAGCTCGTGGCGTACTCGTCGGTGAGCCACATGGGCTTCATCGTGCTCGGCATCTGCGCGGTGAACATGCAGGGCATGCAGGGCGCGATCTACCAGATGCTGAACCACGGCGTCAGCACCGGCGGCCTGTTCCTCATCGTCGGCATGCTCTCGGACCGGCGCCACACGCGCCTCATCGCCGAGTTCGGCGGGCTGAAGCACGTGATGCCGCGGTTCGTCGCCGCGTTCCTGCTGATCACGCTGTCGTCGATCGGCATGCCCGGCTTCAACGGCTTCATCGGGGAGTTCCTCTCGCTCGTCGGCGCGTACCGGTGGAACCCGGCGCTGACGGCGTTTGCGACGTCGGGCGTGATCCTGTCGGCCGTCTACATGCTCTGGCTCTTCCAGCGCGTGAACTACGGCCCGGTGTCCAACCCGAAGAACGAGGGCCTGCCGGACCTCACCCCGCGTGAGTGGGCCGCCCTCGGGCCGACCGTCGCGATGGCGATCGTGATGGGCGTGGTGCCCCAGTTCTTCCTCGCGCCCATGGCGCCGTCGGTCGACCGTCTCGTGCAGCGCATCCATGCGCAGCGCCCGATGACGGCCGACGTCGAGCTGCCGGCGACTTCTGCAGAGGCCCGTCGATGACCGACCTGCAAGCGATCATGCCGGCGCTCATCGTCACGCTCACCGCGATCGTGACGCTGGTTGCCGAGACCTTCCAGACCAGGGGCGAGCGCGTGCCGCTCGGCGGCCTGGGCCTCATCGGCCTGACCGGCGCCGCCATCGCGTCGGTGCTGCTGTGGAACCGCGACCTCACCGGCTTCGGCGTCATGCGCGCCGACAACTTCGCGCTGTTCCTGAACGTCACGCTCTGCATCATCGGCGGGCTGACCATCGTGCTGTCGGCCGACGTCATCGAGCGCCAGCGGCTGCCGGCGGGCGAGTACTACGCCCTGACGCTCTTTGCCGTCGCCGGCATGATGCTCATGTCGGGCGCGAGCGACCTGCTGCTGATCTTCCTCTCGCTCGAGGTGATGTCGCTGGCCGTGTACGTCCTCACGGGCATCCGCCGCAGCAGCGAGACGGGCGCCGAGGCGGCGTTCAAGTACTTCCTCATGGGCGCGTTCTCGAGCGCGTTCTTCCTCTACGGCATCGCGTTCACCTACGCGGTGGTGGGCAGCACGCGCCTCGAGGTGGTCGCCGGCGCGCTGGCGATGCAGGTGGACGGACCGGGCGTGCTCGGGCTGCTGGCCGTCGGGCTGCTGCTCGTCGGCTTCGCGTTCAAGGTGTCGGCCGTGCCGTTCCACCAGTGGACGCCCGACGCCTACGAAGGCGCGCCCACGCTGGTCACCGGGTTCATGTCGACCGGCGTCAAGGCGGCCGCGTTCGGCGCGTTCGTCCGCGTCTTCCTCTCGGCCCTCGAGCCGCTGCATGCCGAGTGGGCTCCCCTGGTGTCGGCCGTGGCCGTGGCGACCATGGTGCTCGGCACCGTCGTGGGCGTGGCGCAGAACAACGTCAAGCGCATGCTGGCCTACTCGGCCATCGCGCACGCGGGCTACCTGCTGGTGGGGCTCGTGGCCGCCAACTCGGTCGGCAAGGCCGGCATCCTGTACTACCTGCTGGCCTATGGCGTAACCAACGTCGCGGCGTTCGGCGTCGCCGCGCTCCTCTCGACCGACGACCACGCGCACGACGCGGTGCGCGACTTCGCCGGTCTCGGACGCCGCCGTCCCGTCATGGCCGCGCTGATGACCGTCTTCCTGCTCTCGCTCGGCGGCTTCCCGCCGACGGCGGGCTTCGTGGCGAAGTGGTACATCTTCGCGGCCGCCGTCCAGGAAGGCTACTTCGGCCTGGCGATCATCGGCGTCCTCACGAGCGTCGTCTCGGTGTTCTTCTACCTGCGCATCGTCGTGATGATGTACATGGCCGAGGACGAGGCGATCGACCCGGCGCCCGCCGTCCCGCGCTCGGCGCTCACCGGCCTCGCCGTCGCGACGGGCCTCATCCTCTACATGGGCGTCGTCCCGCGCCACGTGGTCGATCTGGCGGTGCAGAGCGTGCAGGGGCTGTTTTAGTGCCTAATGCTTAATGCTTAATGCTT
>JBIQIB010000117.1:0-12544 GCA_044508265.1 Acidobacteriota bacterium | reverse complement strand
GAAGGAGCGTGTCTCCGTCGAAGTAGACGAAGCCGGACGGGTCACGGAAAGACGAACCGTGGCGCTTGGAGAACATCAGTGTTGTCTATTGCCGGCTCAGAAGGTGGCCGCAGACGTCGTCGACTCCGTACCCGTCTCCGAATCGGCGACTGGGGGCAGCGTCCGAAGCACCGGACCGCCGGGGGCAATGGAGTCGACGACGACCGTCGAGTCGTCGCCTCCCCCCGGAGGGACGTCGCTGAAGTATGTGGCGGTGAGTCGCTGGATGGACGCACGTTCATCGATCGGTCCGCCCTCAAGCCCGGGGGCACGGATCGCATACAGCGCAGCGTGGTTGTCGAGAAGCTGTCGATCCGAGAGGTTCTCGCTGAACTGCCCTGGGGAGATGCGAGCGCCGTGGTCGCCGTGGACGACGATCGTGGCATCAGCGAACGATTCGATCCGATCGAGCGTCCGGAGGAACTGGTTCAGCGTGTCAAGCGCGCACCGATACTGGTCGAAATATCGTTGGTACAGCCGTTCACGCTCGCCAGCCAGGGCTTCCCCGCTGAGCCCATGTTGCTCCGTAAGGAAATACGGCACATCTCCGTCCCCCGTCGGCCGGCAGGCCCCATCGAAAGCGTAGGGCGAGTGAGGCATCAGGAAATGGGCGAAGTAGGCCCGGCCCCTCGGTGCTGACGCGACGTCCTCCCTGAACCGCTCAAACCAGTCGGGAAACGCGTAGACGTCAAACGCCGGGTTGATTGTGCGCAGCCGCTCGTCGTGCAGCAGCGCGAGCAGGTCCATGTACTTGTACACGATGTAGCTGGTGGGCCTGGCGTGCCGCACGACCTGGATCAACGCGCCGTCCCTGGATGCCGGATACCGAGAATACGGACTGAAGGGGTTGAACGACTCCAGTACCTCGCAACGAGATGACTCGGAGAAACAGAAGTCGACATGCTCGGTGCCATAGCTGACGATCTCGTAGCCTCGCCCACGCAGTTCGGCAAACAGGAGGGAGTGAACCTTCTTGCCGTCGTAGTGCCGGCCGAGATCTTCGCGGGACACGCTGTCGGTGTCGAAGTTCAGTGTCGTGGGAATCGAGTGCCCGGACTGGAAGTACCTGCTGTAAGCGCGGCTATGCCAACGGAAGCCGTGCTCGTCGAATACCGAGGCCAGCTCCTGTGAGAGTGCCGCGCCACCAGGTGCCGCCTCGAGGCCTTCGAACCCCATAGCCTCGTCCAGCACGATGTATACGAAGGGGGGTAGATCGGCGTGCTCTGCTGTACCGCCTGACGCGAAGACCGGGCGGTCATGGGGAAGAAACAGTGAGATATTGATGACCACACTCGCGACGAATGCCGCGAACGCAGCCCACGACAGGAGCGCTGCCGCCATTCCCCGTGCAACCCAAGCGACAATGACGACGAGGGAGGTCAGCCCCAGCAGCGTCGCGAGACGCAACGCTGACCTGGTTTCCGGACCAGCCGCCGGCGTGACTGCATCCAGTAGAGCGTGGCCACCGAAGGCAACGTCGACCACGGCGAGGACGACCGCGGCCAGCGCACAGGCACAGAGGATTTGCCAGCGGACACCTTCGTCAGACCGTGAGGAGAACCAGGCCGCAGCCACGCCAAGTGTCAGGCCAAGCGCTGCGATACCACCGAAGATCGCGAGTGATGACCACGTCACGAGCGGCAGCGACAACGTACCGAACGTCTCCAGCAGCGGCACCCACAGCGCCAGCACCGGTGCGACGATCAGCGAGAGCCGCAGTCCGCGCGAGGGGCGGACGGGTGATCGGCTCATGCCCCGCGGCTCATCGGCTGGTGGCCGGCGGCCGGGGGTCGGGGCCGTCGGCCGTCTCGCCGCGCCGGGCAACCCAGCCGCGAATGCGGCCCCAGTACATCCGGAGCGCGTAACCGGCGGCCGCCAGCGTTGCCACGAGGCCCTGAATCAGGAGGCTCCCGGAACCGGGATCCAGATAGGCAGCTGCGTCACGCGGAGTAAGTGCGATGACGGCCAGGGCGAGCACGACGATGTCTGGAGTTCTGCGGGGCAATGTGCTTCTCGGATGGGGGGCGCCATCGGCCGCGCGTCGCATGGCGGGGCGGCAGCAGCAGGGCGCCGTTGCAGATTCGACACATGCTACCCGAGCGGGAGGCAGCGGTTCAAGGCGGCCCCCGGTCGACCGGAGCGCACGCCGTCCACTCAGCCAACGGCCCATTGACCGTAGTCGCGGCGCGATTTTGACGCGCTCGCGCTACGGCCGAGCCTCACGGGCTGCAGGTCGGTGTACCCTCGACCGGGGACCCGCGCCGGAACGGTTCGACATCGCGCGGCAATGCGGCGCATGTGACGCCCGCGTGCCCCGCATACCTGCCCGAACGCCCGGGCGCGCGTCCCTGGAATCCGATGAGAGAAGCCTCGAGTCAGCCGTCGTTCGCCACCCTGTCGCGGGCAGTCTCTCCCTCGTTGGCGGCCGGCATCGCGGCGCTGGTGATGATGGTCGTCGCGGCGGCCACGCTGCCGTCGTATCCAGGCCGCGCCGTTCCGTACCTGCTGTTCCACGCAGCCGCCGCGGCGCTTGTCGCCGTCACCTGCTTTCCGCCGGTCTCGTACGGCTTCGCGACGCTGACTCTCTTTCTCATCCTGGGCTTCTGGGTCAAGACGGTGGCGGCGCTCCTGGGACTTCCGGTGCTGATCGAGCCGACAGGCGCCTTCGCCCATCATCCCGGCCAGTGGGACGCGGCGCTCCTCGTCACCGCCGCAGGACTCGTCGGCCTCTGCTCGGCGCGGGTGCTCTGGCTCCTCCGGTCGAGGACGTCCGCCGTCCCGGAACGGCCGCCGGCGCCGTCGTGGTACGTGCGGCGCCGCGGCGCGATCTGGCTCGCGACGGCGGCCGCGATAGTGGCGTCGAACGTCCTGAACTGGGCCTTCAGTTTCTATGCCGTCGGTGTCCACCCTCGCCTGGTGCTGCCGCTGCACCTGAACATCGCGATGGCGTGGTGGCTGACCGTCGGGTCAGGCATCTGGCTCGCGTTCCTTCTGGACCTGGAGCACCGGCGGGCCCCACAGACGGCATTCGGTCGCTGGCTGCTGATCCCGATGGCGGAGGCGCTGCTCTCGACCTCGGTGATGCTCAGCCGGGGGTTCTACGTCATGAAGGTGCTGCCTTACGCGCTGGTGCTCGTGTCGCGCAGGATGCGCCATGCGCTGTCGCTCTCCGGCGGCATGCTCGTCGCGCTGACCCTCGTCGCAATCGTCGGCTTCGGGCTGAGCCTGGTGTTCGTGTCGTGGCTGCGGCTCTCGATCTATCCGTCAACGGTGCTCATGGACACACCGCAGGTCGCTGAAGAGGCCCCGCGCCCTCCGGCGGACGTGCCTGGAAAGCCGGGTGGAGCGGAAGGTCCGGGCGTCCCCGTCGCCGGCCCCCGGCCTCCGGCGACGGTCGAGCTTCGTCAGCCGACGGATGCCGAGATTCATGCCGTGACGCACCAGTTGAGCCGAATGGTGCTGGGCCGGTGGATCGGGCTCGAAGGCGTGATGGCGGTGGTTTCGTCCGAGTGGGCCAGCTGGAGCCTGCTCCGGTTCGCCGTCACGGAAGATCCCAACAGGGGGAACAGCGCAATCTTCCAGGTGATGTCGAACGCGACCTATCGCCCACAGTCCAGCTTCACGTTCCTCACCCTGCCCGGCGTCGTCGCAATCTTCTCGTACTCGGGTTCGGCGCTCGTCACGGCGCTCGGCATGGGCGTGATCGGCCTGCTCGTCCTCGGGACCGAGGCCGCCTACAGGCGGCTCCTGAACAGCGAGTTCGTCTGCGCCGTCGTCGGCGTCGCCATGGCCAACGCGCTGGCGCAGATGAACTTCCCGTACCTGACCGTGGTCTTCTTCGTCGAGCTGTGGGGCACGCTCGTCCTGCTGTGGCTGCTGGCCGCCGTGGCGGCGCGGCTGTCGCTCGGCCGATCGACGTACGGGCGCCCGCCGTCAGCCGCTGTCAGCGAGAGCTGAGGCCGCGTGCCGCGGCGCCTCAGACGTGCCGCCTCACGCTGAGGCGGCCCAGCACGAGCTTCACGACCGTCCGCGCCACGTTGGTGGCCTCATACTCCGCGGGTGGCTGCCAGTCGGCGCTGGTGGACAGCACGAGCCGCATGGCGCGAGCTACAGCGTCCGGCTCCGATCCGCTGAGGATGTTGCTGCCGCATTCGAGCGTCTCCGGCCGCTCCGTGACGTCGCGGATGGTGACGTTGGGCACCCGGAAGATCGCGCACTCCTCCTGCACGGTGCCGCTGTCCGACATGACGGCACGGGCCTCGCGCTCCAGCTTCACGAAGTCGAAGAAGCCCAGCGGCTGGAGCAGGCGGACGTGCCGCTCGTCCGGCATCAGCGACGCTGCACGCAGCTTCTCCGCCGTGCGCGGGTGGACGCTGAACAGCACCGGCATGCCGTGCTCCCTGGAGACCCCGCTGACCGCCTCCACCAGGCGGGCGAGCCGCGCCGGATCGTCCACGTTCTCGGCCCGGTGCATCGTCAGCAGGAAGTACTGCTGCGGACTGACGCCGAACGTCGACAGCGCGTCGCTGCTGTCGATGCGATCGGCATAGTGCGACAGCACTTCGCCGATCGGGTTGCCCGTGACGAAGACCCGCTCGCGCTCGATCCCTTCGCGTACCAGGTTCTCCTTGCTCCGGTAGGTGTAGGGCAGGAGCACCGTGCTCGAGTGATCGATGACGCGGCGGTTCACCTCTTCGGGCACGCGGTCGTCGTAACAGCGGTTGCCCGCCTCCATATGGAAGACGGGGATGCCCATCCGCGCGGCGACGATGGCCGCCAGGCCGCTGTTGGTGTCGCCCAGGATGAGGACGCGGTCGGGACGTTCGCGCGCCAGGACGTCGCCGATCCTGGCGAGCATCTCGCCGATCTGCACCGCAAATCCCGACGAGGTCGGGACGTTCAGATGCGTGTCGGGCGCGCGCACGCCGAGCTCGTCGAAGAAGACGTCGCTCAGGAGCGGATCGTGGTTCTGGCCGGTGTGGACGAGCACGTGGGTGCACGCCGCGTCGAGCGCGGGGATGACACGGCTCAGGCGGATGATCTCGGGACGGGTGCCGACGACGGTGACGACCTTCATGCCGTCAGGCCTTCAACTCGGACGGCAGGTCCGCGCCGATGTAGGGAGCCAGCAGCTCGCGCAGGCCGGCCACGTCGAGCGTGATGTCCGCCGACGAGTACTCCTTCGTGAAGACCTGGCTGTGCACGGACTCGGGCTGGCACTCGGGCAGCATCGGGCAGATCACGTAGTAGCCGTTGCGCTCGATCGTGCGGTGACACTCTTCTTCCGAGACCATGATCTCGTGGATCTTCTCGCCCGGCCGGATGCCGGTCACCTTGACCGGGATGTCGCGCCCGTCGATCAACGCGGCCGCCAGGTCGGTCATCCGCGCCGCCGGTACCCTGGGCACGTAGATCTCGCCCGGCCTGGCCTCGGCCAGCGCGGCCAGCACCGTGTCCACCGCGCGATCGAGCGTCAGCAGGAACCGCGTCATCTCTTCGAGCGTGATGGTCACCGGGCCACCACGCCGGATCTGGTCGAGGAACAGCGGCACGACCGACCCGCGCGACGCGACCACGTTGCCGTAGCGCACGCACGCGAACCGCGTGGCGGGCTGCCGGAGGTTCGCCTCGACGAAGATGCGCTCCATGACCGCCTTGGTCATGCCCATCACGTTGATGGGCTTGCACGCCTTGTCTGTGGAGATCGCGATCACGCTCTCGACATGTGCGCCGGCGTCGAGCGTCGCGCGCACCAGCGCGTCGGCGCCCATGACGTTCGTGCGGACGGCCTCCACAGGAAAGTATTCGCACGCGGGCACCTGCTTCAGGGCCGCCGCGTGAATGACGATGTCGGCGCGGCGGACGGCTTCGACGAGGGTCTCGTAGTCGCGTACGTCACCGATGCGGAACGCCAGGCGGTCACGCGCGTGCTCGTAGATGACGTCGTCGGTCGCCGCGTCGCGCTGCAGGAACCGCAGCCGCATCTCGTGCTGCTTGGCTTCGTCACGGGACAGGACGGTGACGTTGGCCGGCCGGCCCATCGCACCGTCCAGCAGCCGCCGCACCACACGCTGTCCCAGCGAGCCGGTTCCCCCGGTCACCAGGATTCTCTTGCCGTCGATCGACACGCTCATGATTGGATTCCCGTCTCCCCCGCGCGCCCGTGGGGCCGCCGCGTCCCTGCCCGCTGATGTTGCTGAATGAGATGGCGATACTGGGCTGTCACCACCTGCCGACTGTAGAACTGCTCGACGTGGGCCCGCCCCAGGGCGCCCTTTGCGCGCCACCGGTCCGGCTGTGAGGCGGCCTCCCGGATCACGGCGGCTATGGCGCCGGGATCACCGGCTGCGACACAGGCGCCGCAGCCCGACTCGTGAATCAAGGTCGCGAGGTCCGAGCCTGGCGCCGTGATGGCGAGGATCGGCAGCGACGCTCCCATTATCCGATAGACCTTCGACGGCACCGCGTCCGACGTCGTGGTCGCCGACTGCGAGACCACGCAGACGTCCGACGCCCCGTAGATCTCGGGGACGACCTCGAAGGACTGATGCGGCAGCAGCAGGACGTTGTCGAGATGCTCCGCCTCGATCCGACGCGCGAGCGACTCCCACAGGATGCCGCCGCCGACGATGACGATCCGGATCGAGGGACTGTCGCGCAGGTGTGCAGCGGCGTCGAGCAGCGCCTCCAGTCCCTGGGCCGGCCCGACGTTGCCCGCGTAGCTGACCACGAAGTCGCCGTCGAGGTCGTGCGTGCGGCTGAAGGCGTTCGGCCGCGGCGTCAGCAGGTGCGCCGAGGTGTCCACGAAGTTCGGCACCAGCGACACCTTCTGCGCCGGAACGCCCTTGGTGAGCAGACGCTGCCGCATCGCCTCCGCAATCACCGTCAGGTGCGCGGCGCGCCGATAGACGAAGCGCTCGAGCGCGTAGAGGGCGCGGATGAGGACCCGGTTCCGCACCAGACCCAGGCTGATGGCGATGTCGGGATGCAGTTCCAGGACGCTGTAGACGAACGGCGCTCGCTTCAGGCGGCCGAGGGCCCACGCGGCCAGCCCCATGGTGAGCGGCGGCGACGGCGCCAGGATCACGTCCACCCGGCCGGCCACCCCCATCCCGGCGATGACGCTCAGGCCATGGAACACGCTCCAGGCGAGCACCCGCAGGACGCTCGAACGGCCCTTGCGCGGCATCAGCGTGTGATACACGGGCACGCCGCGGTAGTCGCTCCGCTGGAGCAGCGGCCCCCAGTACGGGCGCAGCGGCTGTTCGCGGCTGGCGGCCGCGTCGGGGTTGTAGTGCGGCGTCGTCGAGATGACGGTGACCGTGTGACCGGCCGCGACGAGGTCTTCGGCAACGTCGCCCATCAGGTGCGCCGTCGAGACGTTGTCCGGAGGAAAGACCAGGGTGAGCAGGAGCACGCGGGCCACGATCGCTCACTCGCCGCGCAAGGCCGCGTAAGGCGTCGCGTCGGCGGCCATGTCTGCGACCATGTCGGGCCAGGCCGGCACCTCGATCCCCGTCGTCTCGCGGAAGCGGGTACCGTCCAGGCTGCGGTCGATCCGCGGTTCGTCTTTCCGCGAGATCGTCACCCCGGTGCCGTACGCCTCGTCCAGCAGCCGCAGCAGCGAGAGCTTGTCTATCGGCTCGCTCGCCACCTGATAGAGGCCTTCGAGCGTCGGGTGTTCCGCGATGACGCGCAGGATCACGCGCGAGAGGGCCAGCGTGGTCAGCCCCGAGAAGATCGCGCCGGCATAGCCATCGGCCGTCTCGCCCGCACGCGAAAGGAACCACTCCACGAGACCCGATGCCCCCGACAACTCACGGCCGATGATCGACGTGCGCAGCGTCAGGCATCCGGGGCCCGTCACCTCGCCGAGGGCCTTGGTCCGCCCGTACAGGTCGGTCGCGTTGGTGACGTCCGTCTCCCGATAGCCTCCCCGCGCGCCATCGAAGACGCAATCGGTGCTGATGTGGATCAGACGGCAGCCGCGGCGGGCACAGGCGGCAGCGAGCAGGTGCGGATGGAGGGCATTTATCGAGATCGACGTCACCGGATCCCGTGCCGCCGCCAGCTGCTTCACGACGCCGACGCAGTTGACCACGACGTCGGGCCGCGCCCTGTCGAGCGCAGCGTCGAGGGCGCCGGGGCGCGAGACGTCGATGTCGGTCAGTGTGCGGTCGTCCACAAGCCCGAGGGCCTGCAGGGCCGGCGCCGCCGTCCGGACCGTCGCCCACGTCTCCGTCGCCTCCCTGGCGGTCTGCCAGAGCTTGTGCCCCAGCATGCCCGCCCCGCCCACCACCAGCACCCGCTTCATTCGTTGACCTCCCTGGCCGACGGCCCCCGCCGCTCAGCGACGGGCCTGCTGACGCCGCCAACCGGGGCGCCCGCCAGGCCCGGCACGTAGCTCGGGATGCTCTCGCTCAGAATCCGCTGGACCTCGAGGGCGTCGCCTCGTGCTGCCGCCTCTCGACACGCGTCAATCGCCCGCTGCAGCGGGACGCCCGCCAGTGGCGGGTCGGGCTCCTGCACGCGGAAGACGTCGCCCTCGCCGACCGGTTCGACCAGGCTGTCGTGCTCCCACAGCTCTTCGGCGAGCTTCTCGCCGGGGCGGAGCCCCGAGAACACGATGGGGACCTCTTCCTGCGTGAACCCCGACAGGCGGATGAGGTCGGCCGCGAGATCGACGATGCGCACCGGCGCGCCCATGTTCAGCACGAACAGCTCGCCGCCACGCGCCAGGCCGCCGGCCTTCAGGACCAGATACACGGCCTCGGGGATCGTCATGAAGTAGCGCGTCATCTCGGGATGCGTCACCGTGACCGGGCCGCCCCGTTCGATCTGGCGCCTGAAGAACGGCACGACGCTGCCGCGGCTCCCGAGCACGTTGCCGAAGCGCACCGCCATGAACTGGTGACCGGTCCGCCGGGCCGCGTCGCGCACGATCATCTCTGCCATGCGTTTCGTGGCGCCCATCACGCTCGACGGGCTGACGGCCTTGTCGGTCGAGATCAGCACGAAGCGCGACACGCCGGCCTCGATGGCCGCGTCCACCAGCGTGGCCGTGCCGAGGACGTTGTTGGTGACGGCCTCGGCCGGATGCGCCTCCATCAGCGGGACGTGCTTGTGGGCGGCCGCGTGGAAGATCGTGGTGGGTTGCCAGTGGCCGAGCACCCGGGCGAGATGCGTCGTGTCGCGGATGTCGGCGATGACCGGGTGAATCTCGATCCGCGGGAACTGCTGCCGCACCTGGTTCGAGATGTCGAAGATGCTGTTCTCGCCGTGGCCGAGCAGCACCAGCGCCCGCGCCTCGGCGTGGCAGATCTGCCGGCACAGCTCACTGCCGATCGAGCCGCCGGCGCCGGTCACCAGCACGACCTGTCCACGCAGGTACCCCGCCGTGCCCTCTGCCGCGACGATCTGGCGCCGCCGCAGCAGGTCGGCGATGTCCACCTCGCGCAGCCGGCTGACGCTGACGCCGCCGTCGAGCAGCTCGAACATGCCGGGCAGGGCCTTCGCCCTCACGCCGGCGGCTACCGCGGCGTCCACGACGCGGCGCACCGTCTCGCCCGGCGCGGTGGGCATCGCGATGACCACCTCCTCGATCTCGCGCTCCGCGACGATCGCGGGCAGGTCGTCGAGCCGTCCCAGCACGGGCGTCTGATGGATCTTCTTCCCGAGCTTCGCCTCGTCGTCGTCGAGGAAGCCGACCGCGACGAGGCCGAGCTGCGGGTTGCGTGCAAGCTCGCGCACCGCCATCGCGCCGGCCTCGCCCGCGCCGACGACGAGCAGGCGGCGCTGTCGGCGGCGGGGGCTCGCGCGTCCCGGGGAGCGGGCTTCGGCAATGACGCGCACGGCGACGCGTACGCCCGCGACGACGAGCAGCGTCAGCACCCAGTCGATGGCCGGGACCGACCTCGGGTAACTCGACACCACGCCGAGCGACACCGCCAGCAGCGTCACCGCCGAGAAGATGGCCGACCCGACGGAGACCGCCGTCATGATCGGGACGAGGTCGGACAGGGTGACGTATCGCCAGAAGCGCGAGTAGAGGCCGAACAGGTAGAACGTCGGCAGCTTGATCAGCGGCGCGACGACCAGCGAGAAGCGCACGGCGTCGGCAAACGGATGCGTCGCAGACAGCGGCGCCATCCAGTCGAGCCGGAGCACGAAGGCGCCGGCCATGCTGAGGGTGACGAAGACGAGGTCGGCGAGCAGGATGTACCGGTTACGCATCGGATCGGGGCCTGGCGGGATCGAGCGACGCCCGCTCCGCATGAACCACCGTCGCGCACAGCACGAGTGCGCCGGTGACGACCGGCAGCGGCCACGCCGCCGCGATGGGCCGCGGGGCGCCAAGCATCACGAGCCCGGCGAGGACGCCGGCCGCCGCGAGGCCGCCGTAGAGCAGCGACACGTTCCTGTGGCTCCAGCCGCTGATCACGAGCCGCTGATAGAAATGCGATCGGTGCGCTTCCCACAGGCGCTCCCGACGCAGTCCCCTGCGAATCAGCGTCACGCCCGTGTCGAACAGGAAGGGCCACAGCGGCAGGATCGACGCCAGCCAGAGATCGGCCGGGCCGAGCACCCACGGCGTGGTGGCGAGCAGCAGGCCGAGGACGGCGCTGCCGACGTCGCCCATGAAGATGCGCGCCGGCGGCCAGTTGTGGATCAGAAACCCCGCCATCGTGCCGGCGAGCAGCGCGCCGGCGCCCGCCAGCAGCACGCTCGACGCCAGCACGCCATAGCCGACCCACGCGATGCCCGCGACGAAGGCCTGCGTGCCGGCGATGCCGTCCACGCCGTCCATGAAGTTGAAGGCGTTGACGAACCAGGCGGTCCACAGGATGCCTGCGGCCAGGCCGACGGCGGGCACGGTGACGTGGACGTCCAGTGGCCAGGCCACGATCGTGCGCACGCCGCCGACGCTTGCCATGACGAGCGCCGCGCCCGCGAGATGCGCGCACAGCCTGACCGCCGGCGGCAGCGGCCGCACGTCGTCGCGGAGCGAGACGGCGGCGATGCCCAGCGCCGACGCGACGGTGGCCAGCAGCGGCACGGCGTCGCCGCGCAGCGCCGGGGGCAGACTGGCCCACCACAGCGCCAGGCCTCCGAGCAGCACCGGCACGAACGCCAGGCCGCCCGGACGAGGCGTCGGCACGTGATGCGATGACCGCTCGTTGGGCAGGTCCAGCAGCGACCGCCGCGCGGCCCATCCGCGAACGAGCTCGACAGTAACTGCCGTGACCCCGCCCGCGACGAGGGCAATGCCGAGCAGCAGCAGGGGAAGGAGCATGAGCGAGTCGCGCGACGCGTGCCTATTCTATCGGGCCGGGAGTTCGCCGCTGGCGCGGAGCGCGCTCACGACGAGACGCCATCCCTTGTCGAGCGTGCGCGACGGAGCGAACCCCAGTTCTCGTTGCAGCCGCGTGCCGTCCACGGCCACGTCCTCGAGGAGCGTCTCGAGCGACGCTCGTGACACGGGCGGCCGGCGGCCCGCCAGCGCGCTGACGCGCTCGAGTGCGAACACGCCTGCCCGCACGGCGCTGACAGGCAACGCGACGCGCGGTGGACGGCGTCCGAGGGCAGCGCATATCGCGTCCACGATGCGGCGGACCTCGTGCGTCTCGCCGTCGGTCACGTTGTAGACCCTCCCGCCCGCCGCCGGCGACGCGAGGGCCAGCACGCAGGCCCGCGCGACGTCTTCTTCATGCACGAGGGTCCGCCTGTTCGTGCCGGGCCCGACGGGCAGGTAGCGGCGACGCGCCAGCGCCGTCACCAGGCGCTGATAGTTGCCCTTGATCCCCGCGCCGTAAACCGCTGCCAGCCGCAGGACGACTCCGAGTGCCGTCCCCGACGCCGTGCGCGCCGCGAGCACGTGCCCCTCAGCGGCGTGCTTGGTGCGGGCATATGGCGTCACGGGCCGGCAGGGGCTGTCTTCGTCGAGAAGCCCTCCGGCGGGCGGCCGGACGTCACCATACACGGCTATCGTGCTGGCGTGGACGAAGCGCGTCACGCCGACGTCGAGCGACGCGCATACGAGCGCCGCCGTCGCTTCGTCGTTGATGCGTCGGTACTCGGAGATCAGGCTGGCTGGCGGATCCGTCACGTGCAGCAGGGCTGCCAGGTGCACCACGGCGTCGATCCCGTCGAGTGCCCGGCGTATCGAGGCCGTGTCGGTCAGGTCGCCGGCGCGCGAGACGACGCCGGCCGGCAATGGCTTCGACGACGAGCGGACGAGGGCGTGTACCTCGGCACCTGCCGAGAGGAGCGCGCTCACGACTGGCCCGCCGATGGCGCCGGTGGCGCCGGTCACGAGGACACGCCGTCCGCCGAGCCCGCTCTCCCGCCCGACGAGGGACCGCGACTCGGCGAATCCCGGAGCGCTCACGCGATCGTCAGGCGAGCGGCTGGACGGGGACACCGCCCTTCTCGAGCCGCGCGAGATCGGCGTCCACCATCATCGTGACCAGGCCGCGGAAGTCCACCTCCTGCCGCCAGCCCAGTT
>JBIQIB010000116.1:0-12592 GCA_044508265.1 Acidobacteriota bacterium | reverse complement strand
ACTTCCGATGATAACCGCTGGAGAGGCAAGCGGTTACAGCGCTCCGTTTGGTGCACTGCCGTCCACTCGATTCCTCCCGCTTCTCCCCCAGGTTTGGCACTATTTGGGCAACGACTCCGCGCGGCACATAGCTCAGTGCGTGTGGGCTGCCGCCGCGTCTCCCTCCCACCGTTGGTATTCCTCCGGCGTCATCTCGTCGAAGCGCTCGACGAAGGCCGCGACGGCCGCGAGGTCTTCAGGTGAATGAGTGCTGCCGAACGCGGGCATGCCGGTATGGCGGATGCCGTGGTGGATCACCCAGGCAAGCTCGGCGATCGGCATTTCCTGCGCGCTGTCTGCGAGGTCCGGCGGGTGCGGCTTCATGCCCTTCCCGAGCTCCCCGCGCGCCCCGCCGGGCGTGCCGTGGCATGGCCTGCACATCGCACGGTATTCCTCGGCGCCTGTGCGCAACTGCTCGTCGGTGACGTTGGCCGGAAGCAAGAGCTCGCCGCGCTCGCTGGCGTCCGCTGCATGCGCGGCGATGGAGTGGGTCGCTACCGTGTCGAAGAACCAGCGGGCACCCGGCAGATAGTCGGCGGAGGCCGCGACATTGACGGCGCCCGAGTACGCGACCATCACAAGGCTCACACCGAGTACCGCAATCCCGACCAGGATGGTGAGTCCGACCAGCACGAAAGGCCGCTTCATGGGCTTCCTCCTCGCGTCACGTGAGCCCGGCGTTACGCCTGTCCCTTAGATGCAACGCGTCTCACATCCGCAACTCGCGGAGCCGCTGCTCGTACTCCTCTCGAGTCAGCTCCCCGCGCGCGTACCGCCGCTTCAGGATCGCTTCGGGTGAACCGTCGCCCGCGCGCCCCTGTGCTGCTGCCCTACGCGCCACCGTCCACACGACGCCGACGATCAGCGCGAGGATGCCGAGCCACCAGAGCCACATCCAGCCCATGTGTCCGCCGTGGTCCCACATGCGCCCTCCTCTGCCTGCTCATGCACCGCTTACGGCGGCGCCACCCGCCGCCTACCTGGTGCACTCGTAGAAGCCGCCGTAGCCCGCGTCCAGCTCGTTGCCGATGTGCAGGCGCGCTTCGGCATCTCGCGCGCCTTCGCCATTCCCACGCTCATAGGGCGCCGTCACCAGACGGACATCGTCGCTCGAAAGCTCGAACCCTTCGGCCGCGAGCGACTGGTAGCGCGCCGACATGGGGACGAGGCGGCCGTGCAGTTTGATCACCCCGCGACCCTCCCCACTGCCCGGCGCCTTTGCTGCCGCCACAGCCTCGGCGCCGGACGAGTAGGCGAAGCGGCACACCGGTCCGGTCCCGAGCACACGTCGCAGCTCGTCATCGGTGATCGACTCGAGATCGGTCTGCGCGAGGTTGGCACGCCGCGCCGCCTCGTCGGCGGGCACCTGTTCGGCCGGCGATTGGCTGCCGCCCGGCCGCGTACCCTCCGCCTCGATCGCCCGAATGAGGTACTTCATCTCGGCGATCTCCTTGCGCTGGGCCTCGATGATCTCGTCGGCCAGCTTACGCACCCGGTGGTCCTCGATGCCCGCCCGCTCACTGGTGAGGATGGCGATGGAGTGATGCGGAATCATCGCCTGCATGTAGTCCGTGCCCGTCACCGTCACCTGCGATCGCACCAGCCAGGTGGTGAGCGCGAACGTCACCGCGGCGCCGATGAAGATGGCCAAGTTCACCGTGCGGCTCTTGTACATGTTCAGCATGTACCCGAGCATGATGATCGCCATCACCGCGCCCATCAGCAGCGCCATCCATGCGCGGGTCTCGCTGAAGAACGCGTGGTCCCAGATGTACGTGTGGATGTACATCAAGCCGAACATCACCAGCGTCGACGTGGCGATCATGGCGGCAAAGCGCCAGTAGCTCATCTGCATCCATTCCCTCCCGTGGGCCGGTCGTGATCGGGCGACCGCCGGCTCGCCTTCACACGCTCACCCTCGTGGCGTCAGTTGACCTTAGGGTCGTGGGACCGCAAGGTCCGTGGGGGCCCCGTCGAGCTTCGTGCCCTCGCGCGTGATCCGCCAGAGGACGCCGCTGCCGGGAAAGGGCTTGGGCTGCTTCGCCACGACCATCGCACCGAAGTCGACGACGGACATCGCCTGCCCATCCGGCGAGAAGACCACATCGAGGAGGCGCCGCGGGCCGGCGGACATGCTCTCGTCCTTGCCGCTGTGGCCGCCGTGCCCTGGCTGTGCGGACGAACCGGCGGAGCCCCCGCCCCCGTGATGACCGCGCTGCGAGAAGAAGGTCTCGACCTTCTTCGTTTCGGGGTCCACCCGTGCCACGCGATGCCCGTCATGCTCGCCGGGAACGGTGCCCGTCATCGGCGCCATGTGCCCGAAGAACGCGACGAACAGCTCGCCCCTCTCACCGAATCCGCCTGGGTTCACGGCCAGCTTGGCGGCAGCCGAGTGCTCTGGGAACGTCACGAGGGGCATTTCCACCGGCGGATGCTTGGCCATCACGAACGTCGGCGCCGGGCCGTCCTTCGGTTTGAAGCGGCCGTCGGTGACCGGGACGCCCGAGCCGAAATCGGGCCAGCCGTACCAGGCGCCCTCCTTGATCTCGTAGAGGTCCTCCTTGTCGTTCGCGATGGGACGGCTGCCGCGAGCATCGAAGCCGTTCTCGGAGGCATACAGCGTCTCGCCGCTCCACATCAGGCCGAACGGGTTCCGCAGTCCCCAGGCGTAGACCTCCAGCCCGGATCCATCGGCGTTCATGCGCATGATGGTGCCGTTGGCCTTCGTGGCTCCAGGTACGGTGCCGTCGTCGGGGACGGGCTCGCCAAATGGTTGAAACGGGCCTGTCCGCGCCTTGGCGTCCTCGTCTGACAGAGGGTTCCTGCTGACAAACGTGCGCTGGCGCAACGCGATCGTCTGCGCCTGCACGTCGTGGAGGTCGGGATGCTGCTTCAGCCACCCCATCGCGGCGTTGTCGGGCCCGACGACGCCCGAGTTGGTCGCGGTGCCCTGGCCGAAGTAAATCCTGCCGTCGGGTCCGACGGACATCTGGTTGGTGTGGTGGTCGCCCTCGCTCGGCAGCCCCGTCACGAGGTCCCTGAGGCCGCCATCCTCGAGCACCGAGATCCTGCCCCGGTGCGCGACGTAAAGGCGCCCGTCGTGATACAGGAGATCTGCCACCGGCGCCTGCAGTCCGTCGCGGGCGACCGTCGAGATCGCCCCGTCGCGCGTGACCTTCAGGATGCGCGGCACGGCACTTGGATCGCCGTAGGAGTAGCCGGCCTCGGCGACGTACATCGCGCCGTCACGGTCGAACTCTACGCTCGTCGGATAGGTGAGATTCTTCAACGCCACTTCGACGCGATAGCCGTGCGGGACCTCCGCGGCCGACGGGTCAGGGGCCGGTACCTGTGCCCATACACTCGTCGCGAGGGTGAACAGGAACGCTCCGACTACGAGCTCTCGGGTCATCACACGTCTCCTGTTGTCTGCAGCCACTTTCGGGCCTGGGTGGCCCAGGGGCGCGCCTGGACGCGCCGGGAGGCATCCGCCGCATCAGGCAGAGCGGCGTCAGTCGTGCTCGAGTGGTGCCTAACTAAGCGGCACTCGTCCCGCCGCCCAGACACACGGCACATCGGTCAGTGCTGCATGCCGCCCGGCTTCATCATCGGGCACATCGCCATCGACTTCGCGCCTGCCTGCATGTGCTCACCCATGTGACGCATACCCTGCTGGTGCATCTGCATCATGCGGTCGCGCATCGCCTGGCGCTGAGTGACCATCTCGTGGACGACGGCCGCCACTGCATCCACCTTGGCTTGGCCGGACGCCTGCTCCATCTTCGCGACCAGCTCATTCAGCCGCTGGTCGGCGGTCTTCATGTCGGCCATCATCTTCTGGCGTCCCGCCATCATGGCCTCACATCCGGCGGCCATGTCGCCCGACGGCTGGGCGGCGGATTGACGCTCGGTCGGTGGCTGTTGTGCCTGAAGGGGCAGCCCCAGTCCGAGGACGAGTACTGCGCTGTAGACCAGATGAACAGCGTGCGTTCTCATGGCGCTCTCCTTACAGGGCCAAGCCTCGGGTGAACACTCAGTCATCTGCTGTGCGAAGTTGGCCCCTGTCGCGCTCGAGGTCGATACCCGTCGACCGAAATGTCCAGCTTCGCTGACCTCGGCCCGCACGAGTGATTACTTGCATGAGAGGTGCCAGCGACTCCTTGAAGCTCTGCAATGGCGACCGTAGGAGCACGGCCAATTGGGCGGGTGGCGTCGCGCTGCGATGATGCTTGGGGGGCCCTAGCACCGATTGTCAGGACGAGGTGGGGCGTGACGTCTCGACACGGACACCTGAGATGCCCACTGTTGGCGGGTCGCCGGCACGTCCCGCGAGGCCTGTGTGGGGGCGTGGTGCCCACCTCGGCCCGCAACCACGGTGACCGTCAGGAGAGCAGGCGTTCGACGCGCATAGAATGCCAACCATCGCTGGACCTGTTGCTCCAGCCGAGTGTCACTCCGACTGCCGCGGCGCAGGGCCGCTGTTGTCGCACCCGGAGAACGCGGACATGAAGCTCTTGACCACCGTGGTCAGCCTCGCCGGGATGCTCGGCGTCATGGCGTCGACGTCTCCGGCACAGTCCACTGCGCCGCCTCGTGTCGACGTGCTGCACGTGCCCGACGGCGGCATCCAGCCTGACGTCGTCGTCGACGCAGCCGGCGTGCTGCACCTCGTGTATCTGACCGGACCTCCGGGCACTGCCGACGTCTTCTATACATCCTCGCGGGACGGCGGGCAGGGTTTCGCGACCAGCGTGCGGGTCAACAGCCAGCCCGGCAGCGCCGTTGCGACCGGCACGATCCGAGGTGCGCAACTGGCGCTGGGGCGCGACGGCCGGGTGCACGTCGTATGGAACGGCTCGGGGACGGCCGAGCCGAAGCCGCCCGTCCCCGACGGCCAGAAGCCGGGCGCGCCGCTGCTGTACGCGCGCTCGGCGCCAGGCGGTGCCGCGTTCGAGCCGCAGCGCAACCTGATCACGGCCACGCGTCACCTGGACGGCGGCAGTTCGGTGGCGGCCGACGAGGCAGGCCGCGTGTACGTCGCCTGGCACGGCAATGCGATCGACGGGGTGGAGGGCGAAGAGGCCAGACGCGTGTGGCTCGCCCGTTCCACCGATGACGGCCGCACGTTCGCGGCCGAGGTTCCCATCTCGCCCGCCGAGACCGGCGTCTGCGGGTGTTGCGGTTTGCGCATCGCCGCGGCCGGCCGCGACGTGCACGTGCTGTACCGCGCTGCCAGCCGAATGATCCACCGCGACGTCCATGCATTGCGATCGTCGAATGGAGGTCGCACGTTCGATGCCCGCAAGGTCGACGCGTGGGAGATCGGCGCCTGCCCGATGTCGAGCATGGCCATCGTCCCTGGTGGCGACGCGATGTATGGCTGGGAACACGACGGGAACGTCGAGTTCGTGCGCGGCGATGGGGCGTCGGTCGCCCCCGCGCTCGCCGACCCGCAGGATGCGAGCGCACGCCGCAAGCATCCGCGCCTGGCAGTCGGCCCCGACGGCGTCGTGCTGCTGGCTTGGGCGACCGGCACGGGCTGGAATAAAGGTGGGGCCGTCGGCTGGCAGCTGTTTGCCAACGGCGCGCCCGTCGGGCCCATCGAGGCACGGGAGGATCTACCGGTCTGGAGTTTCCCCGCCGTCGCGGCCGTTGGCGATCGCTTTGTGCTGCTCTACTGACCGGTGTGCGGCGCTGCTGATCGACTGCGCCAGATGAGCGCAAGCCCTACGCCAATCGCGACGAGCGCAAACAGGTGGGCCAACGCGAGTGGCCCGAGCAGCGGATGGCGCACGCGCAGGAACTCGATGCCGAAGCGCACGAGGCCTGCCGCCATGAGATAGCCGCCCAGAACGAACAGGTCAGGTCGACCCTGGCGCCGCCAGCGCAGGAGCATCCAGGCGAGCGGCAGCAGGGCCAGCAGCTCGTACAGCTGCGTCGGGTGCACCGGCACTGACGTCGGTGGCAGGCCCTCCGGGAACGCCACCGCCCAGGGCAGGTCGCTCGGCACGCCGTAGTCGTCGCCGACGAGGAAGCACCCGACGCGTCCGATGGCGTGGGCCACGGCCAGTGCCGGTGTCGCCGCGGCGAGCACGGGCACGATGGAGATGCGGTGTCGGCGCAGCAGCATGACACCGGCCGCCACGCCCCCCGCGAACCCGCCGAACCAGCTGAAGCCGCCTCGCGAGAGCAGCAGGTCGAGCAGCGGCCCCTCGCGTCCGAGATGCTCGATCGCCCACACGATCTTCGCACCGGCGAGCCCCCCGATGACGCCGGCCATGGCGGCGTCGATCGTCTGCTCGGGCAGTCCGGATCTCCGGCGTTCCCGGTCGAAGAGCCACACGCCGACGATCGCCGCCACCGCCACGAGTACGCCGAAGCTCGTGATCTCGAAGTCACCGATGCGGAACAGGACGGGGTAGATGACGCAGCCTCCTTCGGTACGTGGCCGGCGAACTCAGAACCAGGTGCGAAGGCCCACGGCCAGGCGCGTGCCAGCCAGGTCCTCCCCAGCCGCCCGTGCCAGGTCGGCGGTGCCGAAGAACCTGCGCGTCCAGACGACACCGATGTATGGCGCGAACTCGCGCCTGAACTCGTACCGCAGTCGCAGTCCCAGTTCCCCTGTCGACAGACCGGCTGCGATGTGGCGTTCCCTGTCGGCCCGGCCATAGATCTCGAACTCGGCGAGCGGCTGCAGGACGAGGCGGTTGGTGATGAGCAGGTCGTACTCGGTCTCGAACCGGACGTGTGTGCGCCCTGACGGCTCCACGTACGCCGAGGCCTCGACCTCGAACCAGTACGGCGCCAGCCCCTGCACGCCCACCGCCAGGGCCGTGCGCGGCGTGTCGGGCAGCGCGTCGATCCTGACGCCAGCCGTGACGTCCCACCAGCGGGCGATGGCACGACCGTAGAGCAGGTTCACCTGCGCGTCTTCGGTCCGTCCATCGGCGCGCTCGCCTTCGGCGCGGAACCAGAACCGATGGACGTCCTGTCCAATCCACCCCTTCGTGTCCCAGCTGAACGTGTCGGCGCCGCTGCCCGTCTGCCACTCGAGCTGGTCGAACATCACGAAGTAGTTGATCGACATGTCGTGGACGGTATGCCCTTGCACGTCGGGGAAGGCGGCCTTTCGATCCGCGTCGGTGACGGGCGGAATGAAGGGCGGACGTTCGACCGTCTGCACCTCGTGCTCGTGCGCCTCGTGCGCCTCGTGCGCCTCGTGATCGTGCGGCGGCGCGGCCGGCGTCGCTGGCGGAGACGGCTGGTGATGTTGATGCGTCGACGACGACGGCTGCGCGGACGTCGCGCTGGTACTTAGCATCACCATGGCGATCGCGATGATCTGGCGCTTCATGAGGTCGCGCCCTCGTCCACGCGCACTTCGCGGAACATCCCCGCCTCCATGTGGTAGAGGAGGTGGCAGTGGTACGCCCATCGACCGAGCGCGTCGGCGGTCACGCGATAGCTCCGACGCGACCCTGGTGGCATGTCGATGGTGTGCTTCCGTACCTTGAACCTGCCCTCCTCGTCCTCGAGGTCGCTCCACATGCCGTGCAGGTGAATCGGATGCGTCATCATCGTGTCGTTGACGAGGACGATCCGCACACGCTCCCCGTACGTCAGGCGGATGGGCTCGGCGCCGGAGAACTTGATCCCGTTGAACGACCAGGCGAAGCGCTCCATGTGCCCGGTGAGGTGCAGCTCGATGGTCCTCGTCGGCTCGCGGCCATCCGGGTCGTCGAAGGTGCTTTCCAGATCCCCATAGGTCAGGACCCGCCTGCCGTTGTCGCGCAGGCCAATCCCCGGGTCATCGAGCTTCGCCGACGGCGTCATCGTCTGCATGTCGACGAGCGGGTTGCCCTCCTCGGACGCCGGGTGGGTTTGCATGCCGCTACTCATGGCCGACATGTCGTGGCCCGCATGTGGGTCCGTCGGCACGGAGGGCGTCCGCGGCATGGCGTGGCCGGCATGCGGATCGGCCGGCGCTGCCGTCGGCATGGCGTGTCCGGCGTGGGGGTCCGCTGGAGCTGCTGCGGCACCCGGCGCATCCATGGCGCCCATGTCGTGCCCTCCGTGACCCATGCCGCCATGGCCCATGTCCGCCATCGTCAGGACGGGCCGGGGGTCGAGATCAGGAATCGGTGCGGAAAGACCGGCCCGTGTGGCCAGCGTGCCCGCGGCAAAGCCGGTGCGATCCATCGCCTGCGCGAAGATCGTGAAGGCCTCCCGCCCGGTCGGCTCGACGATCACGTCCAGCGTCTCGGCCACGGCGATGCGGAACTCATCGACCGACACCGGACGTACCGGCAGCCCGTCCGCAGCGACGACCGTCAGCTTCAGCCCGGGGATGCGTACGTCGAAGTACGACATGGCCGAGCCGTTGATGAAGCGGAGGCGCACCTTCTCCTCAGGCGCGAACAGACCGGTCCAGTTGCCGGCCGGCGGCTGGCCATTCATCAAGTAGGTGTAGGTATAGCCAGTGACGTCGGCGATGTCGGCCGCGCTCATGCGCATCTCGCCCCACATCTTTCGCTCGGCCAGCGTGGCGCTGAGGCCATGCGCCTTGACGTCGCGGATGAAGGTCGTCAGCGTGCGCTGCCGGAAGTTGTAATAGTCAGACTGCTTCTTGAGCTTCTTGAAGACACGCCCCGGATCCTCGTCGGTCCAGTCCGTGAGCATGACCACGTGCTCGCGATCGCACGCGATCGGGTCCGGATCGCGCGGCTCGATGACGAGCGGTCCGTAAACGCCCGCCTGCTCCTGGAAGCCGGAATGGCTGTGATACCAGTAGGTACCGTGCTGCTTCACGGTGAACTGATAGCGGTACGTCCGTCCCGGATGAATCCCCGAGAAGCTGAGGCCTGGGACGCCATCCATGTTGGCGGGCAGCAGAATGCCGTGCCAGTGGATCGACGTGTCTTCGTCGAGGCGATTCGACACGTTCAACGTGACGGTGTCGCCCTCGCGCCAACGCAGCAACGGGCCGGGAAGCGAGTCGTTGATGGTGAGCGCCGTGCGCGGCGCGCCGGTGATGTTCACCTCCGTCTCGCCAATGGACAGGTCGAACTCGGTGCCAGACAGGACGGCAGGTTCCTGACGCTGTCGCGCCTGCGCCCAGACGGGCGACCGCACCAGGCCGACGCTGGCGGCCGCGCCGCCAATCGCCAGGCCTTTCACGAACGTCCGCCGGGATGGCCTCGAGGTGCCAGGCAGATGGGAATCACGAGCGGGCATGAACATCACTCCAGACGCGACGCTCGAGACACTGAATGCAGTGTCGGCATCGCGTGCTTGCGAGCACGCGTCAGCGGAGAGCCGGGCGTGCATCCCTCGGTGGAGGTCGCTCGAGGCGCAGCGACGCACGCTGCTCTCGACGAGCGACTGCTCAGAGCGGAAACGAGGCGCGGGTACGCGCCGAGATGGGTGAGATCAGATGCGCAGCGGGACCAGAGCGCCGACAGGCGGTGGGGGCGACACTGGGGGACCCGACGCGGGGGGCGTGTGTCCGACGGGGGCGTACCGCTGCCATGAGGCCGTCGGGCGTTCCACGGCGAACGCGACCGCATCAGCGCGCGGCGCACGCAGGCCCGCAGCGACAGTGACGTCGGCCGCGGGGCAGCAACTGCCGCACTGCGCCTGCAGGCGTGGTGCGGTGCGATCCCCTGGCTGCGGAACGGACACGTCAGCAGGATCCGGCGTGTGCATCGAGCCGTGGTGTTCGCGGTGCGCGGCGGGCGGCGCCGCCACCGACGCGGGAGCCGGCTCTCCCTGTGACGCCCCGTGATGCGGAGCCGCGGAAGCCGGCGCACCCGCCAGACACACGGCCAGGCAGGCGGCGAGTACCGCCTGTGATCCGGACAGCGCGAGCACTGTCGCGAAGACCGTCATCTGCCTGACCACACGCACCATTTCAGTATACCTTCCGGGGTCCGCGTCCCTCACAGGGCCTGTCGCCTGAGCCGCAGCGCGTTGCCGATGACCGAGACCGAGCTGAACGTCATCGCCGCGCTGGCGATGATCGGGCTGAGCAGCAGGCCGAACGCCGGATAGAGCACACCGGCGGCGACCGGCACCCCAAGCGCGTTGTAGACGAAGGCGAAGAACAGGTTCTGCCGGATGTTCTTCATCGTCGCCCGGCTCAACCGACGAGCTCGCACGATGCCGCGCAGGTCGCCCTGGACAAGCGTCACGCCCGCGCTTTCCATCGCCACGTCGGTGCCTGTGCCCATCGCGATGCCGACCTCCGCCTGCGCCAGCGCCGGTGCGTCGTTGATGCCGTCGCCGGCCATGGCCACGCGCCGGCCCTGGCCCTGGAGTCGCTTGACGACCGCCGCCTTCTGCTCCGGCAGCACCTCGGCTTCGACCGTATCGATCCCTACGGACCGCGCCACGGCCTCCGCCGTCACTCGACTGTCGCCCGTCAGCATCACGATGCGCAGGCCTTCCTCGTGCAGGGCCTTGATGGCTTCGACCGTCGTCGCCTTGACGCGATCGGCTACGCCAACCAGGCCCGCGTACGCCCCATCGACGGCGACGAACATCACCGTCTCACCATTACGACGCAACGCGTCGGCGCGGTCCGTCGCGGTCGCCGTCGCCCCCACGTCGGTCATCATCGCCGTGTTGCCAATCGCCACGGCGCGGCCTTCCACCGCGCCGACGACGCCCTTGCCGGTGATGGACCGGAAGTCGGACACCGCCACGGTGTGCACGCCCCGCTCCTCGGCACCACGGACGATGGCCTCGGCCAACGGATGTTCGCTGACCTTCTCGAGACTCGCCACGAGGCGCAGCAACGTCGGCTCGTCGACGGGACCTTCAGCGGCGACCGTCGTCAGCGCCGGCTTGCCTTCGGTGAGGGTGCCGGTCTTGTCGACGACCACCGTGTCGACCCGCTCCAACACTTCGAGTGCCTCGGCATTGCGCAGGAGCACGCCGAGCTCGGCGCCGCGGCCGGTGCCCACCATGATGGACATCGGCGTCGCGAGGCCGAGGGCGCACGGGCACGCGATGATCAGCACGGCCACGGCGTTGACGAGGGCGTGTGCCAGGCGCGGCTCGGGTCCCCAGGCCGCCCAGATGCCGAAGGTCACCACCGCGACGAGGACGACGATCGGGACGAACCAGCCGGACACCGTGTCGGCCAGCCGCTGGATGGGGGCGCGCGAACGCTGCGCCTCGCCGACCAGCCGCACGATCTGCGCAAGAAGCGTGTCGCTCCCGACTCGCCGCGCCTCCATCACGAACGAGCCCGTCCCGTTGACGGTGCCGCCAGTCACCGTGCTCGTCTCGGCCTTCTCAACCGGAATGGCTTCACCGGTCACCATCGACTCGTCCACCGTCGTCGTGCCGTCGACGACGACGCCGTCCACCGGGACGCGTTCACCGGGGCGCACGCGGAGCCGGTCGCCCACCTGCACGTGGTCGAGGGGCACGTCCTGCTCGGCGCCCGAGGCGTCGATGCGCCGCGCCGTGTTCGGCGTCAGCCCCAGGAGCTTCTTGATGGCCGAACTGGTCTGGCTGCGCGCACGCAGTTCCAGCATCTGGCCCAGCAGCACCAGGACAACGATGACAGCGGCTGGCTCGAAGTAGACGGCGATCTGATCGCCGTGGGTGCGGAACGACGCCGGGAACAGTCCGGGCACCAGCGTGGCGACCACGCTGAAGCCATAGGCGGCCCCTACGCCCAGCGCGATCAGCGTGAACATGTTCAGGTGGCGGTTCACGACTGACGCCCAGCCGCGCACGAAGAACGGCCACCCGCCCCACAGCACGACCGGCGTGGCGAGCACGAACTGCGTCCAGGCCATGAGGCCCGGGGGGAGCGCGTGCAGGAGCGGCTGCCCGGGCAGGACGTCCGAGACCATGAAGGCGAGGATGGGCAACGTGAGGACGAGCGACCACCGGAAGCGACGCGTCATGTCGTCGAGTTCGGGGTTCTGCTCGTCGAGCGTGACGGTCCGCGGCTCGAGCGCCATCCCGCAGATGGGGCACGAGCCGGGCTCGTCCCGCACGATCTCCGGGTGCATCGGGCAGGTCCACTCCGTCCTGGTGACCGGCGCCGCCGAGACGGGTTCGAGGGCCATGCCGCACTTGGGGCAGGCACCGGGACCTATCTGGCGGACCTCCAGGTCCATCGGGCACGTGTACTCACGCGCGTCTCCCTGGGCAGGCTGCTGCGGTGCCGTGGACCTGGGACTCAGGTACGTCTCAGGAGAGGCCTGGAACTTGTCGAGGCAACTCTGGCTGCAGAAGTGATACGTCTGCCCTCGATGCGTCGCGTGGCCGACGGCGTCGGAAGGCAGAATGCTCATGCCGCAGACGGGATCGACGACCTCGGACTCGGTAGCGGGTTTCACGGAAGCCATGAACAGATCCTCGGGGCCGGCCACCAAGGGCCGGCCCCTGAAAAGCGTGCTACTTGACGTACTGTCCGGGGTTCGCGTCGAACTTCGCCTTGCAGCCCTTCGAGCAGAAGTAGTACGTCTGCCCTTGGTGCTCGCTCGTCCCCGCGGCCTTGGCCGGGTCCACCTGCATCCCGCACACCGGATCC
>JBIQIB010000262.1:0-1753 GCA_044508265.1 Acidobacteriota bacterium | reverse complement strand
GGGCCGACTCCGACGACGAGCAGGTCGCGATCGTCGGCAACAACATCACCAACGGTGGCAAGGGTGAACCCGGCGCGTACCCGGCCATCGGGATCTATTCGCGCGACGCCGAACACCGCACCACGGGTTTCAACATCACCGGCAACTTCATCGCCAACACGGACGAGGGCGCCGGCTGGAGCTACGCGGTCGACGCGCGCTACGTCGACACCCTCGCGATCACCGGAAACCAATGGGACAACAACGGTTTCAGCGTGGCCGCGGTCCGGGCCGAAGGCCGCAACGTCGGCATCGCGGGCAATAGCTCGGCGAATCTTCCTGCGCGCGTGGTGGAAACGGTGGAGGGTGACGAGGTCATGGCCGCGGCGCCCGGCGTCGACTACGTGTATCTGGTGGCTCGTGGCGAGCTCACGCTGCCCACGGCCGTCGGCAACACCAGCCGGTACAGCGTCAAGAGCACGGGCGCGGCGACTCGAGTGCACGCGCAGGACGGTGAACAGGTCGACGGCGGCAGCGTGGTCCAGCTCGGCAGCGGAGACGCCGTCGACGTCATCTCCGACGGCACCAACTGGTGGACGCTCTAACCCAGTGGTCGGCCCCAGCGACCGCCGAAGGCGATCTCCTCGAGGGGCAGCCGTTCGCGCGGGCGGCCGTCCCGCTCGATGATCGCTTCGTCGGAGGAGGAACCCAGTGTGCCCACCGCGACGATCGCGAGCGGCCGTACGCCGTCCGGGATGGCGAACGCCTCACGTGTCGCGTCGGCGTCGAACCCCGCCATCGGATGCACGACCAGGCCCCGCGACACGGCCTCGACCGTGAGATTGGCGATCGCGGCCCCGGCATCGACGCCGGAATACCGCGCCGTCCGCTCGTCGTCGCCCTCGTCGGCGCACACCAGGATCAGTGCGCTCGCGGCGTGCGCGTAGCTGTTGCCGCGTTTGAGGGTCGCGGCGAGCGTCGTGAAGGTGTCGGCACCGCGGACGTGAGGAGCAGAGTCGGCACCGCGGACGCCGACCACGAAGCGCACCGGTTGGCGGTGCCCCCACGTCGCCGCCCAGCGGGCGGCTTCGAGCAAGGCGGTGAGGTCACCGTCGGCGAGGACCGCGTCGGGATCGAACGCGCGCGGGCTCCAGCGAGCGGCGAGGTCGGGATGGATCGGCACGCTGGTGGAGGCCAGCCGACTTGAGTCGGGCACGTCGGCCAAGCTACCGGCGGACAAAACCGCGTGCGCGTCTCCCTTATCCTTGATGGGACTCAACACCCGCCCCGGAAGGTTTGACAGTGGCGCTCGTCGTACAGAAATACGGCGGATCCTCGGTATCGGATGCCGAGCGGATCCGACGCGTCGCCGAGCGCATCGTGGAAACCAAGAAGGCAGGCAATGACGTCGTCGTGGTCGTCTCCGCGATGGGCGACACCACCGACGACCTGCTGGATCTGGCCCGTCAGGTGTCCCCGGCGCCGCCCGCGCGCGAGATGGACATGCTGCTCACGGCCGGTGAACGCATCTCCAACGCGCTCGTCGCCATGGCCATCGAGTCCCTCGGTGCGCAGGCCCGCTCGTTCACCGGCTCGCAGGCCGGCGTCATCACCACCGGAACGCACGGCAACGCCAAGATCATCGACGTCACCCCCGGCCGGCTGCGCGATGCCCTCGACGAGGGCCAGATCGTGCTGGTTGCCGGCTTCCAGGGCGTGAGCCAGGACAGCAAGGACGTCACCACGCTCGGCCGCGGCGGCTCGGACACCACCG
>JBIQIB010000115.1:0-12841 GCA_044508265.1 Acidobacteriota bacterium | reverse complement strand
CAAGCTGGTTAGACTCTACCCGTGCTTCCCCTCGTCTCCGTCGGCATCGTCACCTGGAATGCCGACGACGTCCTCGAGCAGTGCGTGGCGAGCGTTCGCGCGCAGACGTACCCGCGCCTCGTGCTTCACGTCTGGGACAACGCGTCGGCCGCGAGCGGCCGCGATCTCGTCACGCGCGTCACCGGCGAGGACGAGCGGACGCTGTCCGACGTGAACGTCGGCTTCTCGGGCGGACACAACAGGCTCATCGCACGGACCGGGGCGGTCTACTACCTCTGTCTCAACCCGGACGCGGTGCTGGCGCCTGACTACGTGGAGCGCCTGGTCGCGGCGCTCGACGCCACACCTGACGCAGGCTCCGCGACCGGGCGCCTCCTCCGCCTCGACACGCCCGACCTCCTCGACTCCACGGGCATCGTCATGACGCGCGATCAGCGGCATCTGGATCGCGGCGCCGACGAGCCCGCCGCCGGACGCTACGAAGACGGCCCGGAGGAAGTCTTCGGGCCGAGCGGCGCGGCAGCGCTCTATCGCCGCGCGATGCTCGACGACGTGGCCGTGCATGGAGAGGTGTTCGACGAAGACTTCTTCGCCTACCGCGAGGACGCCGACCTCGCATGGCGGGCGCGCGTCCAGGGCTGGACCTCGCTGTACGTACCTGCCGCTGTCGCGCATCACCGGCGGCGCGTGACGCCGGCGCGCCGGCGCGACCTTCCGGCCGCCGTGAACCGCTATTCCGTGCGCAACCGCTTCCTGCTGCGCATCAAGAACCAGTCGCCGTACGAGGCGCTGCGCTTCGCGTGGCCAACGCTCGTGCGCGACCTCCAGGTGGTGGGCTACGTGCTCCTCAGGGAGCATCCGTCCCTGCCGGGGCTCGTTGACGTCATCCGTCTGCTGCCGGCCATGTGGCGCAAGCGCCGGCTGATCCAGCGGCGGCGCGCGACGGCACCTGTCGACCTCACCCGCTGGTTCCGATAAGAGATGCGAGCAGAGGACCGGTCCTCACGCGGCCGGCCATCCGCGGCGGCCGCGACATCAGGCCCTCCGACCGTAACTCATCCGTGCGCAGGCAGTTGCCGGTCGGCAGCACTGTGGCCGACAATGGAGCGTCGCGGCGTTCGGTCCGCGGGCGGCCTTCGGGCCTGTGTCTACATCCGTGATCGCCGAAAGAGCCCGACTCGTCAACGGAGCGTACCTGCTGTCGGACCTCGCGGCCACTGCCGCCGCGCTGGGCGTCGCGTACCTGAGTCGGACGCTCGTCTCGCAGGGCACCCTGCCGTTCGTCAGCGCGCTGCTGCCGCCGTTCGAGTGGTACCTGCCGCTGCTGGCGCTCATCCTCGTCATCTGGCCGCTCGTGTTCTACGCCCTCGGGCTCTACGGGCGCCGTGGGCGCAGCCTGCACACCGAGACCTCCGGCCTGGTCACCGGCGTGGGCGTGGCCGGCCTCGTGCTGACGGCAGTCATCTTCACCGCCAAGCTGACGTACATCAGCCGTCCGGTCATCCTGGTCTTCCTGCTGCTCGACGTCCTCTTCGTCGCGGGCGGCCGACGTCTCGTGCGCGGGCTGCTCCTCGGCGGCGACAGCCGGCGCGCGTTGCTGGTGGCGGGCGGGCGCGACGAAGTGGAGCGCGCGGCAGCCGCCATCGACGCGCATCGCGACTGGGGCCTCGAGGTCGTCGGCGTGCTGACCGACGGCCGGTGGCACGAGGCGCCGGATCTCGCGCATCCGGTGCTGGGCGAGTACGCCGACATCCCGCGCGTCGCGCGTGAGACGCACGCCGCCGAGGTGATCATCGCGCCGGCCATCGACCACCTCGAGGAACTCCGCCGGATCGGGCACGTGATCAGCGCGCTCGAGGAACAGGGCACGCTCGTGCGGCTGGCTGTGAACTTCCTGCCGCGGTCGATCGCGCGCCTGAGCTTCGACGAGTTCGGAGCCGACCTGCCCCTGCTCACCTTCTCCACCTCGCCCGGCAACGAAGTGCGGCTGGCCGTCCGCCGCGTGGTGGACGTCGTGCTCGCCGCCGCCCTGCTCGTGCTCCTGAGCCCGCTGCTGCTCGCCATCGCCGTCGCGATACGCATCGTCTCGCCCGGGCCCGTGCTCTTCCGGCAGACCCGCTGCGGCCTGCACGGCCGACGCTTCACTTTCCTCAAGTTCCGGACGATGGCGCCCGACGCGGAGCAGATGAAGGCCTCGCTCGCGCCGTTCAACGAGATGGACGGCCCGGCATTCAAGATGACCAACGACCCGAGGGTGTTCCCGCTCGGCCGCCTGCTGCGGCAGACGAGCCTCGACGAGCTGCCGCAGCTGTGGAACATCCTGCAGGGTCACATGAGCTTCATCGGACCCCGGCCGTCGGTCGTGGAAGAGGTCGAGCAGTACGAGCCGTGGCAGCGGCGTCGCCTGAGCATGAAGCCCGGGCTGACGTGCCTCTGGCAGATCAGCGGGCGCAGCGAGCTGACCTTCGACGAGTGGATGCGTCTCGACCTCGAGTACATCGACAACTGGTCGCTCTGGCTCGACCTGAAGATCGCCCTCAAGACGGTGCCTGCGGTCCTCCTCCGCCGCGGCGCGAAATAGTGCACGACCTCGACGTGACGTTGCGCCGCGAGGCGGCGCGCCTGGCCGCCGAGGCGTGCGGCCGGGATCCCCTGCCCTGCGTCCTCGAAGCCGGCTGCGGCGCGCGGTCGCACGTCGAGCTCCCTTCGGGCGCGCGCGTGGTCGGCCTCGATCGTTCGCGCACGCAGCTGCGCCGGAACGCCGGCATCGCCGCACGCGTAGAAGGGGACGTGACCCATCTGCCACTGGCCTCCGCGAGCGTCAACGCCGTGGTGTCGTGGGACGTGCTCGAGCACGTGGACGACCCGGCGCAGGCGCTGGCCGAGTACCGGCGCGTGCTGCGGCCCGGCGGCGTGATCGTGCTCGGCCTGCCGCACGTGCTGTCGCTGAAGGGACTCCTTACGCGTGTGACCCCGTGGCAGGTCCACGTGTGGGTGTATCGCCGCATCCTGGGCGACCCCACCGCCGGCACCGACGCGTCCGACCAGTTCCCCACCACCATGCGGCTGCAGCTCAGGCCGGCGGGCCTGCGCCGCCTGGCAGGCGTGCTCGGGCTCGACGTACGGCTGCTGCAGGCCTACGAAGGCCCCGTCCCCCGCCACTTCCGACGGCGCCACCGCGCCGGCGGGCTGGTGCTCGGGGCGATCGGGACGCTCTCGCGTGTCGTGACGCTGGGCCGCTACGATGCGACCGCTTCGGATCTGGTCGTCGTGATGCAGGCCGCGGACGTCCCGCGGGCGCCCGAGGCGCCGCGCCAATGAGCCGGCGCGCGTTGAGCATCCTCGGCACGCGGGGCATCCCGAACCGGCACGGCGGGTTCGAGTCGTGCGCCGAACGCCTCGCGCCGTGGCTCGTGGAGCGCGGCTGGGAGGTGACGGTCTACTGCCAGGAGCCGTGGGGCCATCCCGCGCGCCGCAGCCAGTGGCGGGGGGTGACGCTCGAGCACGTGCCGGCACGCCTCGCAGGTTCGGCCGGGAGCGTCCTGTTCGACGCCCAGTCCGCGTGGCACGCCTCGCGCAGCGGCGACCTGCTGCTGACGCTCGGCTACAACACGGCGGTGATCTTCCCGTGGCACATGGTGCGACGGCGGCGGCACGTCGTGAACATGGACGGCCTCGAGTGGCGCCGCGGCAAATGGCCGGCACCGGTGAAGGCCTGGTTCTACGCAAACAGCTGGATCGCCGGCGTCTGTGCCGACAGGCTCATCGCCGACCATCCCGAGATCGCGGCCATGCTGGCCCGGCGCGGGCTGGCGGAGCGCACGGTCATGGTGCCGTACGGCGCCGATGCGGCCGCCGACGCCTCCCCTGCGCCGCTCGCCCGCCTGGGGCTGGCGCCGGACGGCTACGCCCTCGTCATCGCGCGCCCGGAGCCCGAGAACTCGGTGCTCGAGATCGTGCGGGCATGGAGCCGGCGCCGCCGGCCCGTCGAGCTCGTCGTGGTCGGACACTTCGACAGGGCGAAGCGGTATCACCGGGCGGTGCACGACGCCGCCGGTGACACCGTCAGGTTCGTCGGCGCGATCTACGACGGCGCGACGATCCAGGCGCTCCGGGCGCACACGCGGCTCTACGTGCACGGGCACACCGTCGGCGGGACGAACCCGTCGCTCGTCGAGGCGCTCGGCGCCGGCTCCCCCGTGCTGGCCCACGACAACCGCTTCAACAGGTGGGTGGCGGGGCCGGCACAGCACTACTTCGCCGACGAGAGCCTCTGCGCGGCACAGTTCGACGCGCTGCTGGACAACTACCAGGCGCTGCGCGCCATGCGGACGGCCGCCATGGCGCGGCACGCCGAGGCGTTCACGTGGGACCACGTCCTGCCCTCGTACGAGGCGGTGCTGCTGGATGCGATTCGAAGTCGAGGATGAGGCGAGGACGGAAGAGGACTGGAGGAACGGAGGAGCGAAGGAATGGAGGACGAGGAAAGGAGGAATCGAGGACGGGGAATGGAGGGGTAGAGGACTTATCGGGCGCGTGACTTGATCGCGGCCCGCGCCTCGCGGTCGGATTCACGCTTGCGGATCGATTCGCGCTTGTCGTGCGCCTTCTTGCCTCGGGCGAGGGCGAGCGTGACCTTGACGCGGCCGTTCTTCAGGTACATGCGTGTCGGCACCAGGGTGAGCCCCCGCTCGACGGTGCGGCCGATCAGCTTGCGGATCTCGGCGCGGTTGAGCAGCAGCTTCCGCCGGCGCAGCGGCTCGTGCGACGCGTACCCGCGGTGGCTGTACGGGCTGACGTGCACGTTGTACATCCACACCTCGCTGCCCTCCACGCGCGCGTAGCTGTCGCGCAGGTTCACCTTGCCCTCGCGGATCGCCTTGACCTCGGTGCCGAGCAGCACCACGCCGGCTTCCCAGGTGTCGAGGAACTCGTAGTCGTATCCGGCCTTGCGGTTGTCGGCCAGCAGCTTCGTGCTGCCGGCTGCGGCCGGCTTGTCCGTCGCCATCGTGCGTCTCGTGAGGAAGTCCGGTCAGCGGTCCGGGGTCGCGTCGAGGCCCGCGCGGGCGCGCACGAGCCGCGCCGCCAGCAGCGTCGCGCTCTTCATGCTCGCCGCGTCGGCGACGCCCCTGCCCGCGATGTCGAACGCCGTGCCGTGATCCACGGACGTCCGGATGATGGGCAGTCCCAGCGTGACGTTGACCGACGATCCGAACGCCAGCAGCTTCACCGGGATCAGGCCCTGATCATGATACGTCGCCAGCACGACGTCGAACTCGCCACGGACGGCGCGCACGAACACCGTGTCGCCCGGAATCGGACCGTCCACCCGGATGCCCTCGGCGCGCGCCGCCGCCACCGCCGGCACGATGACCTCGTCGTCTTCGTGCCCCATCAGCCCGTGCTCACCCGCGTGCGGGTTGAGACCGGCGACGGCGATGCGCGGCGAGGGGTAGCCGAATGCCGGCAGGCTGTCGTGCGTCAGCCGCAGCAGGGCGCGGAGCGTGTCGATGGTGACGAGCGACGGCACCTCGCGCAGCGGGACGTGCACGGTCGCCAGCACCACCCGGAGCGGCTCCGAGTAGAACATCATCGCCACCCGTGACGCGCCGGTCAGGTGCCCGAGGAGATCGGTGTGGCCCTTCCACGGGAGGCCCGCGGCGGCGAACGCCTCCTTGCTCACCGGGCCCGTCGCAATCGCGTCGACTTCGCCCCGCTGCGCCGCGCGCACGGCCGCGACCAGCGTGTCGTACGCCGTCTGCCCACCCTCCGCCGACACGCGTCCAGGCGTGAACCGTGCCCGCGCCTCGTCGGGCGAGGCCCCGTACACCACGGGCTCGCACACGGCGCGGACGTCATCGGCGGCGGCTGCGGCCGCGACGATCTCCGGGCCGATGCCGGCCGGATCCCCGACGGTGAGTGCAATTCTTGGCTTCATCCAGCGTTGGGGTCAGGTCTCGATTTGGACACTTTCGGGGTCAGGTCTCGTCATGAGCGCGTCGCAGAAACTGCCATCCTCCAGCGGCCGGGACACCTCGCCCGCCAGCCACCCGGACGCCGCATCGGACGACTCATCAACCGGCCGTGCCGCAATTGCAGGCCCCACCCTCGGCCCCGCAGCTGCCATCCTGCGCGCACGACCCCTCACACGTGCCGGCCTGCCCGCACCCGGCATGGGTCTCGCCCTTCGCGTTGGGCAGCTCGTAGCGCAGGCAGCACTTCAGCCGGCCGCACGCCCCCGACAACCTGGACGGACTGAGGTTCAGGTGCTGCCGCTTCGCCATCCTGATGGATACGGGCTCGAAGCTCGTCAGCCACGTCGTGCAGCACAGCGGACGCCCGCACGTCCCGTACCCGCCGAGCATGCGCGCCTCGTCGCGGACGCCGATCTGCCGCATCTCGATGCGCATCCGGTACGCGGCCGCCAGGTCGCGAACCAGCTCGCGAAAGTCCACCCGGTGGTCGGCCGTGTAGTAGAAGAGCAGCTTCGAGCCGTCGAAAGCGTGCTCCACGCGGGTCAGCTTCATCGCGAGCCCGCGCTCGCGCACCTTCAACCGGCAGAACCGGAAGGCGTCGCGTTCCGTCTCGCGCTGGCGCAGCCGCGTGATGACGTCCTCGTGGCTCATTCGCCGGACGACAGCCGGCGCCGGTTCACCCACAGGGCGCCGCCGCTCGGCCACGCAGGCCGGCTCCGCGACGACGGTGCCGCACGCGACGGTGCCGCCGGCATCCACGACGACCTCGTCGCCCGGCGTGACAGGCGGGTCGAACGCGAGCTCGGGCAACAGGAAGGTCTGCCGCCGGCCGCGCGGCACGTACCTCACGCTGACCGTCGGCGCGAGCGCAGACGCAGGTGACGACGGTGGCGCGGGTGAAGACGTATCCATCTGCTTACAGTTCGCAGGCGAGCCAGTCGGCCACGACCTTGGCCGCCTGATTGCGCTCGAGGGCGCGGCGTGCCTCGTCCACGCAGTGGAACGCACGCGTCAGCCGGACACCGTCGTAGTGCGCGGCGAGCGACGCCAGCGGCTGCGCGAGGTCGGGGCTGGCCAGCACGCCGGCCTCCGCGCCCGCCTTGACGCCGCCCATGTCGCGCAGCAGGCCTGCCATCGCCTCGAGCCGCTGCAGCAGCAGGTCGCGTTCGGACGCGCCGCCCTTCTTCTTCGGCGTGTCCACCAGTCGCTGCGCCACGCCCAGCCGCTGCGACGCCGACGGACGGCCGGCAACGCCCTGCAGCACGGCCAGCGCGACGGCCCGCGCCTCGCCCGCCACGCCAGCCTCGGCCACGAGCGCCCGCCCCACTGAGCCTCCGGCGGCGGCCGCCAAAGCCGTCGCCGCGTCCTCGTCCATGCCGCGCAGGCGCCCGAGCACCTCGGCCACGTCTGCCGTGGACAACGGCCCGAACCGGAACCGCGGGCATCGCGAGCGGACGGTGTCGAGCAGCGCGTCGGGCCGCGCAGTCACCAGCACGATCATCGACGAGGGGGGCGGCTCCTCCAGCGTCTTGAGCAGCGCGTTCTGTGCGCCGGGCGGCATGCGGTCGGCCTCGTCGATGACCACGACGCGCCGACGCGCCTCGAAGGGCCGGTAGCTCGCTGACGCGATGACGTCGCGCACCATGTCCACCGCGATGACGCCCTTGTCGTTCGGCGCCAGCACGATGACGTCCGGATGGGCGCCGCGCGCCATGCGCGAGCAGGCCGAGCACGCGCCGCACGCCCAGCCATCCGTGCGGGTGAGGCAGTTCAGCGCGGCGGCCAGGTCGAGGGCGCACGTCCGCTTGCCGACCCCGTCGGGCCCGTCAAAGAGGAGGCTGTGCGGGACCGTCCCCGACGCGACCGCGCGCGCCAGGAGCGCGCGGATCGGCCGGTGTCCGACGAGCGTGGTGGTGGTGTGGCTGGATTCGGTCACTGTCGCGGCGGAGGCGGATCGCCGCCGCTCGAGCGCGGCGACTGCTGCTCCTGCTCCTTCCCGCTCTCCTTCCGCCCGCGATCCTTCTCGTCGTCATCGTCGTTGCCGCGGCGGCCGAAGAGCCGGCTCCAGAAGCCACGCTTCTTCGGCTTCTCCTCGACCTTCTCGTCGGCGTCGTCCTCGTCGTTCTCCTGCGCCGCCCTGGCCGACGCCGTGGCCCCCTCCTCGGCCACCGGCGGCTTCGGGATGTTGCGCGGGATCTCCGCCGACGGCAGGCCTGCCTCCTCCGCGGTGACGGGAGCGACGTTGTTGTTGCGGCCGAACGCTCCGGCCAGGCGCGCCCAGAACCCCGGCCCCTGGTGCTCCGTGCACGTCTCGTACGGCTCGTCGCCTCGGCGGAAGTACTCGCTGTAGACCATCGACCGCTCTTCGACGCCGCCATCGTCGGTCTCGACGGGCACGTGGGCGCAGCCCTCGGCCGCACGCTTGCCGGTGATGCGGCAGACCTGCGCGCTGACGAGCCCCTCCGGGCGCTCGAACGGCTCCGCCTCGTCGTCGCTGGTCGCGGCACGCATCACCGAGGCCCAGAGCGGCACCGCCAGGTCGCCGGCGTAGCCGTTGGCGATGATGGGGCGCGGCCTGTCGAATCCCATCCAGACGCCGGCCACCACGTGCGGCGTGTACCCGACGAACCAGACGTCGTGGTAGTCGTTCGTCGTGCCCGTCTTGCCTGCGGCCGGCAGTCGGAAGCCGTCGGCGCGCGCGCGCCAGCCCGTGCCGCTGTTGATCACGTCGGAGAGCATCGACGTGACGAGGAACGCCGTCTGCGGGGTGAGCACCTCCTCGCCCCCGGCGTCGACGCTGTAGAGGATCTCGCCATCGCGCGACTCGACACGGCGGATCAGGTACGGCCGCTGCAGGACGCCGCCGTTCGCGAACGCGCCGTAGGCCGCCGTCAGCGACGCCAGCGTCACCTCCCCGGCACCGAGGGCCAGCGATGGTACCGCCGGCATGTCGCCGAGCGACAGCGCCCTGGCCGTGTCCACGGCACTCGCGATGCCGACCGTCCGCAGCAGCTGCACCGCGGCGCGGTTGCTCGACGTGCGGAGCGCAGTGCGCAGCGTCATGCTGTCGGCGTCGGAGTGCTCGTCCTCTGGCACGTACGCGCCCTGCGGCGTGTTGATCGGGTCGTTCAGGTTCGTCACGAGCGACGCCGGCGACTGGCCCGCTTCGATGGCCGCGGCGTACACGATCGGCTTGAAGGCGGAGCCCGCCTGACGGCGGGCCTGGAGCGCCCTGTTGAAGCGGCTCTCGCGGAAGTCGCGCCCGCCCACGAGCGCGCGCACGGCGCCGGTCTTCGTGTCGAGCACGACGGCCGCGCCCTGCAGGTAGTCGGGCGCCACGCCCTCCTCGATCGTCGTCTCGGCGCGCGTCTCGTGGGGATAGCCGCGTCGCGACTCGATCTGCTCGAGGCGGGCGGTCACGGCCTTCTCGGCGGCCTGCTGCAGTTCGGGCACGATCGTCGTGTAGACCCGCAGCCCGCCTTCGGACACCAGCTCCCAGCCGAAGCGATCGACCAGTTCGCGCCGCACCTGCTCCTTGAAGTAGAGACCGAACGGCTCGTCGCGGCGCAGCCGGTTCTGCAGTTCGACTGGCGCGTTGCGCGCCTGCTCGTACGTCGGCTCGTCGATGGCGCCGCTGTCGAGCATCGTCCGGAGGACGATCGCCCGCCGCGCCACGGCCTTGTCCATGTTGATGGTCGGCGCGTAGGTCGACGGCGACTGGATCAGCCCGGCGAGCAGGGCGGCCTCGGCGACGTCGAGTTCCGACGCAGACTTGCCGAAGAAGCCGAGCGACGCCGCCTCGACGCCGTAATAGCCGTCGCCGAAGTACACCTTGTTCAGATACAGCTCGAGGATCTGCTGCTTCTCGTAGGTGCCCTCGATGAGCAGCGCCGCGAAGGCTTCCTTGATCTTGCGCGTGTAGGTCTTGTGACGCGTCAGGAAACTCTGACGTGCGAGCTGCTGCGTGATCGTGCTGCCGCCCTGCGAGCGGGTGCCGGTGCGGGCGTTGGCCACGACCGCGGCCCCGATCCGCACGATGTCGACGCCGTTGTGCTGGTAGAAGCGCTGGTCTTCGACCGACAGGACGGCCGCGATCATGTGAGGCGAGATCCGCTCGAGCGGGACCTCGATGCGCTGCTCCTTGAAGATCGTGAAGACCGGCTCGTCGTCGGCGTCGTAGAGCGTGGTGGCCTGCGCCATGTCGCCCACGCCGCGCAGCGTCTCGCCGTCGGGCAGCGACTGACGGATGTCCCAGGCGAACCAGAGCGTGTAGCCGAACGCGGCCCAGGCGACCGCGGACGTCAGCACCAGCAGGCAGACGAGCGCCCGAGGGCGCTCGAGCGCGGCCTGCCGCAGCCGTCCCGGCGCGCGACCGCTCAGCCAGTGGATGAGTCGTCTGCGCATGATCCCCGCCCGAAGTAGCGTACCAGCTTGTCGACCCGCCAGCGAGTCACTCCACCTTCCGCAGCACCATCAGGCCGCGAGCTTCGAGCGTCAGCGTGCTGCCCGCTTCGCGCACTTCGACCTCGGGCTTGACCTCTCCGGTGACCGTGTCGATCACGCGCGTCCACGACTGGCCGAAGGGCCCATCCGGCAGGACGTAGTCCAGCGGTTCGTAGTGCGCGTTGAAGAGCAGGAGGAAGCTGTCGTCCACGACCCGTTCGCCCCGCGGCCCGCGGCTCGGGATGCCCTGGCCGCTGAGGAAGACCATGAACGACTTGTTGTGCCCGGTCGCCCAGTCCTCGTCGCTCATCGGCTTGCCGTCGGGCGTGAACCACTCGATGTCGATCAGGCCGTGGATCTCGGTCCCCTGGAACCAGCGGCGGCGGCGGAACACCGGATGCCTCCGGCGGAAGGCGATGAGCTGGCGCGTGAACTCGAGAAGCGGCTCATCCATGGACTCCCAGTCGAGCCACGACACCTCGTTGTCCTGACAGTACGCGTTGTTGTTGCCGTGCTGCGTGCGGCCGGCCTCGTCGCCGGCGAGGAGCATGGGCACGCCCTGCGACAGCAGGAGCGTCGTCAGGAAGTTGCGCTGCTGCCGTGCGCGGAGCGCGTTCACTTCGGGGTCGTCGGTGGGCCCCTCGACGCCGCAGTTCCACGAGCGGTTGTGGCTCTCGCCGTCGCGGTTGTCCTCGCCGTTGGCCTCGTTGTGCTTGTCGTTGTACGAAACGAGGTCCCGCAGCGTGAAGCCGTCGTGCGCGGTGACGAAGTTGACGCTGGCGTACGGCTTCCGGCCGGTGCCCTCGTAGAGGTCGCTGCTGCCGGTCAAGCGGTACGCGAGCTCGCTCATCGTCTGATCCTGACTGCGCCAGTAATCGCGCACGCTGTCGCGGTACTTGCCGTTCCACTCGCACCAGAGCGGCGGGAAGTTGCCGACGTGGTAGCCGCCGTCGCCCACGTCCCACGGCTCGGCGATGAGCTTGGCCTGGCAGACCACCGGGTCCTGCTGGATCAGGTCGAAGAACGCCGACAGCTTGTCCACGTCGTGCAGGCCGCGGGCCAGCGTGGCAGCCAGGTCGAAGCGGAACCCGTCCACGTGCATCTCCGTGACCCAGTACCGCAGCGAGTCCATGATGATCTGCAGCACGTGCGGGTGCCGCATGTTCAGGCTGTTCCCGGTGCCCGTGTAGTCCATGTAGTACCGCCTGTCGTCCGCCACGAGACGGTAGTACGCCGGGTTGTCGATGCCCTTGAAGCAGAGCGTCGGCCCGAGATGGTTCCCTTCGGCCGTGTGGTTGTAGACCACGTCGAGGATCACCTCGATGCCGGCCGCGTGCAGGGCCTTCACCATCTGCTTGAACTCGTGGACCTGCGCGCCGCGCTCGCTGCTGGCGTACTCGTTGTGCGGGGCCAGGAAGCCGATGGAGTTGTAGCCCCAGTAGTTGCGGAGGCCCTTCTCGACCAGGTGCATGTCGTGCACGAACTGGTGGATCGGCAGCAGCTCGACGGCGGTGACCCCGAGCTTCAACAGGTAATCGATGACAGACGGATGGGCGAGCCCCAGGTAGCGGCCCCGAAGCTCCTCGGGCAGGCCCGGGTGCCGCATCGTGAAGCCCTTGACGTGCATCTCGTAGACGATCGTCTTGTGCAGCGGCGTCCGCGGCAGGACGTCGCCCTCCCAGTCGAACGCGTTGTCGACCACGACCGACCGGGGCATGTAGCGCGCCGAGTCGAGCGTGTTCATCGAGTGATCGGGCTTCTTGAACCGGTAGCTGAACACGGCCTCGTGCCAGCGAACCTGCCCTTCAATCGCGCGCGCGTACGGGTCGAGCAGCAGCTTGCTCGGGTGGCACCAGAGGCCCTGAGACGGGTCGAACGGACCGTGCACCCTGAAGCCGTACCGCGTGCCCGGCCCGAGGCCGGGGACGTAACCGTGCCAGCAGAACGCCGTCACCTCCGGCAGATCGACGCGGCGCTCCTTGCCGGCCTCGTCGAACACGCAGAGCTCGACGCGTGTCGCTGGCTCTGAAAAAATCGAAAAGTTCGTGCCCTCGCCGTCATACACGGCGCCGAGCGGATAGGCGCGTCCAGGCCAGATCTCCATATAGTCAGCTCACCACGCTAACAGGTTTTCCGCCGGTTGCGCGCGGCCGCCCGCCGTTTTCGGCGGACGCGGCCTTCGCGCTGGCGGCCATCGCGGCCCGCCGCCGCCTTGACGAGGCAGCGGATGAAACGTGTATAATCGCCGTCTGTTGCGCGGCCCTGCCGCGAGACAGATTGGGGCCACGGCCGCCACGGGCAGTCAGGTCGGCAGGCAGCAGGGGCTCGGTGCGGAAGCGGGGCGGTTAGCTCAGCTGGTAGAGCACCGGTCTTACACACCGGCTGTCACAGGTTCGAGTCCTGTACCGCCCACCAGCCTTCGC
>JBIQIB010000114.1:9122-13079 GCA_044508265.1 Acidobacteriota bacterium | reverse complement strand
CGGGCGTTCTTCGACGGGCTGACGCTCAGCGAGCGCGAGGCGGCCATCGCCGACAAGGTGCTCCGCGAGATCCGGCGGCGGCTGGCCTTCCTCAGCGACGTCGGCCTCGACTACCTGACGCTCGACCGGCTCTCGTCCACGCTGTCGGGCGGCGAGGCGCAGCGCATCGCGCTCGCGACGTCGCTCGGGTCGGCGCTCGTGGGCACGCTGTACGTGCTCGACGAGCCGTCCATCGGCCTGCACCCGCGCGACAACCTCCGGCTCATCGCCATCCTCCGGCAGCTGCGCGACCAGGGCAACACGGTGCTCGTGGTGGAGCACGACGCCGACATGATCGCGGTGGCCGACGAGATCATCGACATGGGCCTCGGTGCCGGCGAGCTGGGCGGGCGCGTGGTGTATGCCGGCTCGCTCGAAGGGCTGCGCGCCGATCCGCGGTCGCTCACGGGCAAGTACCTGCGCGACGACCTGGCGATCCCGACGCCGCAGACACGGCGCCGCCCCACGGGGCAGCGGCTGAAGGTGTTCGACGCGTCCGAACACAACCTGCGCGACGTGGACGTCGAGATTCCGCTCGGCCTGCTCACCGTCGTGACGGGCGTGTCGGGCTCGGGGAAGTCCACGCTCGTCCACTCGGTGATTCATGCCGGCATCAAGCGCGCCAAGGGCGACTGGGATCGCAACGTCGGCGCCTTCCGGCGCATCGAGGGCACGGAGCTGATCTCGGATGTCGTGCTCGTGGACCAGGCGCCCATCGGGCGGACGCCGCGCTCGAACCCGGTGACGTACCTGAAGGCGTTCGACCCGATCCGCGAGCTGTTCGCGTCCACCAAGGACGCGCGCACGCGCGGCCTCACCGCCAGCAGCTTCTCGTTCAACGTGCCGGGCGGACGCTGTGATGCCTGCGAGGGCGAAGGGCAGATCAAGGTCGAGATGCAGTTCCTCGCCGACGTGTTCGTGCCGTGCGACGTGTGCAACGGCACGCGCTTCCGGCCGACGGTGCTCGAGGTCCGCTATCGGGGCCGCAACATCCACGAGGTGCTCAACCTCACCGTACGCGAGGCGCTGCAGTTCTTCAGCGGCACGCCGAAGGTGCTGCGCCGCCTGCAGGTGCTCGACGAGATCGGCCTCGGCTACCTTCGGCTCGGGCAGCCCGCGACGACCCTCTCGGGCGGCGAGGCGCAGCGCATCAAGATCGCGTCGCACCTGTCCACGCAGAGCGGCGACCGCGTGCTCTACATCCTCGACGAGCCCACGACGGGCCTGCACTTCGACGACATCGCAAAGCTGCTGGCGGCCTTCCGCAAGCTGCTCGCGGCCGGGCACTCGCTGCTCGTCATCGAGCACAACCTCGATGTCATCAAGACGGCCGACTGGGTGATCGACCTCGGGCCGGAAGGCGGCGCGGGCGGCGGCACCGTGGTGGCCGTCGGTCCTCCCGAGGCCATCGTGTCGGTGCCGGAGTCGCACACCGGCCGGCACCTCGCGCCCGTCCTCGAGGGGCATCGCACGCTCGCCGTGTGACGCGTCGCGGGCTCGTGCCCATCGGCGGTCGCGGGGTTGCACGCACCCGCCGAGTGCGGCATTGTTGAACTCCATGACGACGCCCGCGTTCCACGGCTCCGCCTTCCTCCTGCTGATCGCCGTGCTCGGCCTGACGCCCGCCCATGCACAGCAGGCCCCGCCACTGGCGTCGCCGGAGCAGCGGCAGTCGTACGACCAGGTCGTCGCGAGCCTGCAGTCGCCGTCGCCCGACGAACGCGTCGACGCGCTGCGCGCGCTCGGCGCGACGGGCTACCCGGAGGCGATTGCGCAGATCTCGGCGCTCCTCACCGACCCGGTCGATGACATCCAGCTGGAGACGATCCACACCCTTCTGAGCTTCTATCACGTCGAGAAGCCCGTCATCGTCAAGCGCCGCGGCCTGATCGTCGAGACGCGTGCGAAGAGCGCCGCAGGCAGCATCTACGACCTCGGGCCGTACGGCCTCATCCCGCAGTCCGTACCGCTGGAACTCACCAACGGCCTGGCGCAGGCGATGTTCGACACGAACCGCCGCGTGCGTCTCGAGGCGGTCTACGCGCTCGGCGTGATGGCCAGGCCGCCGCTCGATCAGTACGCGGCCGACGCACTGGTACGCGCGCTCCAGGATCCCGTCGCCGACGTGCGCGAGGCGGCAGCGCGGGTCATCGGAGGGCTGCGCGTGACGACGGCGGGCGATGCGCTGGTGATGACCCTCAACGACCCCGAGGCGCGGGTCGCGGCGGCGGCGATGCGCTCGCTCGGCGACATCAAGGCCTGGCAGTCGCTGCAGGCGCTCACCGAGCAGTTCACCCACTACGAAGGGAAGGGCCAGCGCGCCGAAGCGGCCTTCGACGCCCTGGCGCGCATCGCGCACGTCTCATCGCAGCCGCTGTTCCTGCAGCACCTGTCCTCGCGCAACGCCTACCTGCGGCGCCTCGCGGCCGAGGGCCTCGCGCGCAGCGGCAACCGCGAGGCCGCACAGACCGTACCCGTCACGCTCGCCGGCGAGAAGGATCGCGGGGCGCAACTGGCCGCCGCGTTTGCCGGTGCGATGGGCGGCGGGCCGCCCGTCTCGCAGCATGTCGGCACGCTGATCGGCGCGCTCGACAACGGGCAGTACCACGAGCAGGCGATGGGCTACCTGGTGGAGCTCGGCGTCCGCGCGCTGCCGGGCATCCGCGATGCGCTGGCGAGCACCGACGCCGTGGCGCGCGAGCGCAGCGCGATGGTGCTCGGGTTCATCGGCGGCGACGAAGCGTTCGACCTGCTGGAGCAGGCACGCAACGACAGCGACCTCAGCGTCGTCCGGGCCGCCGAGCGTGCGATCGCCCGGCTGCGCAAAGCCTGACGTGGCGCGACGCGTCCGCATCCTGCGCCCGTCGTTCTTCGCCCGTCCCACGCTCGACGTCGCCCGCGACCTGCTCGGCGCGGTGCTCGTGCACGACACGCCTGCCGGACGTACCTCGGGCCTGATCGTCGAGGTCGAGGCCTACATCGGGGAAGACGACCCCGCCTGTCACGCGGCGCCGGGCCGCACCGGCCGGAACTGGCCGCTCTATGGTCCACCCGGCGTGGCGTACGTGTACTTCAACTACGGCGTGCACTGGCTGGCCAACGTCGTGACGGAGCCGGAAGGATCACCCGCTGCCGTCCTGCTGCGGGCGCTGGTGCCGCTCGAGGGGATCGAGCTGATGCGCGTACGGCGTGCCGCCAGGCGCCGTCCGTCGTCGCCCGCCGTGCCCGATCACGCGCTCTGCCGCGGGCCCGGAACGCTCACGACGGCCCTCGGTATCGACGGCTCGTGCAACGGCCTCACCTACGGCGGCGACCTGCGCATCGAGGATCGCGGCCTCGGGCCGCTGCCCGTGGCATGGAGCCCGCGCATCGGCATCCGCGTCGGCGTCGATCGGCCGTGGCGGGCCTATGTACCCGGCGAGCGCGCCGTGTCGGGACGCGTGCGTGACGCTCTCACCGCCGCGCCGCCGTCCGCGGCTCGGTGACGGGTACCTTCACGTCGAACTCTTCGTCCCCGCGGCGAATCCGCAGCGTCGCGACAGACCCGATGCGGGCCCGCAGCATCTCGCGCTCGAAGTCTTCCGGCTGGACGACGGGCGTGCCGTTGAAGGCGACGATGACGTCGCCCGGACGGATGCCGGCGGCGTAGGCGTCGCCCGAGCGGACCATGCGGAACACGAGCGCGCCGTCCGTCGACGAGACGCCCACCTCCCGCGCCAGCATCGGATTGAGCGACGTCAGGCGTGTGATGCCCGAGACGTAGCCGCGGCGAACGGTGCCGTACTGCGCCAGCTGGTCGGTGATCTCGCGCACGGTGTTGCTCGGCACGGCGAAGCCGATGCCCTGATAGCCGCGCCCGTCGCTGATGATCCAGGTGTTGATGCCCACGAGCTCGCCGCGACGGTTCACGAGCGCGCC
>JBIQIB010000114.1:6900-9022 GCA_044508265.1 Acidobacteriota bacterium | reverse complement strand
ATCCGCCGCGGGTCGTCGCCAAGGACGTGCGCGTTGGTCACGACCAGGTCCGTGCCGATGACCACCCCCGATCCGGCGCTCTGGGAGGGATAGGGCTGCGTGCCGAAGCCCTCGTCGAAGAAGTAGGGGAAGATCGCGCGCCGCTCGACGCCCTCGACCGAGATGTTGACGACGCTCGGGATCACGCGATCGGCGACGTCCGACAGGTCCGGGAGGTCGCCGGTCGCCCGCAGCGACCGCGCTTGTCCGGCCGCCACCGCGGGGGGAGCGGACGTCAGCACCGCGGGCGCGTCAGGGGCCTCGACCTGGCCGGCGGCGGCACGTCCGCCAGGCTCCATGCGGCCCGTGACGACGAGCCCGCTGACGAACCCGGCCAGCAGCAGGAGCAGGGCGAGAGACCAGCGCCGCATCGCGCCTATTCCACCTCGATCCGGCGGCCGCGGGCAGCCTCGGCCTTCGGCACCGTCACGGTGAGGACGCCGTCCTGGAGGTCGGCCGTCACGGCGTCGACGTCGAGTCCCGTCGCGAAGCTGAACCGGCGCGCGAACCGGCCGTGTCCGCGTTCGAGCCTGACAAACTGCGCGGGTTCGCAGCCGGGACCTCGGCGCGCACCGCGGATGATGACCTCGGTCGCCGTCGCGGCGACGTCGACGTCGTCGCGTTCGACGCCGGGCAGTTCGGCGACGATGACGAAGCTGTCGTCGGTCTCGCAGACGTCGGCCACGGGCGTCCATCCCGTCGACGAGCGCCGGTCGGGGTCCCCCGCGCGCGACCGCATCTCCCGAAGCGATTCCCACCGCATACCCGTCATCGTAGCATCGCGGGCCATGCTATCCTCGGCCGATCGGGCGGCCGGTACCGGCCTGCTGCTGCCGCCAGCCGGTCAGCGGAAACCTTCCCACCAGGCATCTTCAGGAGAGTCATGAGCTCGGTTCAGGCAACGCGCCTCCGCAAGGGGCATCTCGTCAAGTTCAACAACGAGCTCTGTCGCATCGTCGACACGCAGCACGTCACGCCGGGCAACCTGCGCGGCTTCGTGCGCGCCAAGCTGCGGCGTCTGAAGGACGGCGCGATGCTCGACCATCGCTTCCGTTCGGAGGACATGGTCGAACGGGCGATGCTCGACGAGCGCGTGATGCAGTACCTCTACAGGGACGGCACCGACTTCTACTTCATGGACACGACGACGTTCGACCAGATCTTCCTCTCGGAGGAGGCGCTGGGCGACGCGGTCAACTACCTGCTGCCCGAGTCGACCATCACGGTGGAGTTCTACGAGGATTCGCCGGTCGGCATCGAGCTGCCCGCGACCGTCGACCTGAAGGTGGTCGACACGGTGCCCGGCATCAAGGGCGCGACGGCCAACGCGCAGACGAAGCCCGCCACGCTGGAGACGGGGGTGGTGGTGACGGTGCCGGCGTTCATCGACGTCGGCGACGTGCTGCGCGTGAGCACCGAGACGGGCGAGTACCTCTCGCGGGTCTAGCAGGGAGACGCCCGTGGACGCCCCGCGACCGCACCCGAGCACCGGCTGGATCGAGGTGATCGTCGGCAGCATGTTCAGCGGCAAGAGCGAGGAGCTCATCCGCCGCCTGCGACGCGCGCAGATTGCCCGCCGGAAGGTGCAGGTGTTCAAGCCGCAGCTCGACGACCGCTTCGGCCACGGGCACATCACCTCGCACAGCGACATGCGGCTGCCGTCGGAAAGCCTCGAGCGATCGAGCGAACTGCTGGCGCAGGTGGCCGACGACACCGAGGTCGTCGGCATCGACGAAGGGCAGTTCTTCGACGCCGAGCTGCCCGTGGTGTGCAACGAGCTCGCCAACCGCGGCAAGCGCGTGATCGTGGCCGGGCTCGACCAGGACTACCTCGGACGGCCGTTCGAGCCGATGCCGCAGTTGCTCGCCATCGCCGAGTACATCACCAAGACGCTGGCCATCTGCATGGTCTGCGGCGAGCCGGCCAACCACACGCAGCGCCTGGTGAAGAGTCAGGAGCGGGTGCTCGTCGGCGCCACGGGCGCGTACGAGGCGCGGTGCCGCCGGTGCTTCGACCCGACGCTGAGCGAGGCGGGGACGGCTCGTCAGCAAGTCGGATAGTCGGCGAGCTGACGAGCTGACAG
>JBIQIB010000114.1:0-6800 GCA_044508265.1 Acidobacteriota bacterium | reverse complement strand
GGTCGAGGACTGGAGGAATGGAGGAGCGAAGGAATGGAGGAAAGGACGTAAGGACGAGAGGAAAGAGGAAGGGAGGAAGGAAGTTCGCGACTGCGTCCAGCGCCCCGGATGGGCCCGCTACGTCGAGCCGCCGATCCGCGGGCAAGTCTAGCCGGCGATCTGGCAGGCTGACGAACTGACCCGCTGGCAGCCGACAAGCCGACAAGCCGACAAGCTGACGAGCCGATCACACCGCGTTCCGCTCGTCGCCCCCGAGGTCGAGCGCGCCGCCGAAGAAGTCGATGTCGTGCCCGCGGATCTTCTCGCGCAGCAGGCGCCGCACGGCGCCGTAGCGCTCCGACGGCACGGCCAGCCGCCGCGCCACCTGGCGCATGCGCGGGATGAGCAGCAGCGTGAGTTCCTCGCCTTCACGCCAGGACATCCCGCCAATCTCGTGGTAGGGCAGGAAGCCGTTGTCCACCCACACGCCGTCCTCGTAGAACCCGCGCCCGATCCTGATGCTCATCGGCACCAGGTAGCCGTAGTAGGTGAGCATCATCGCCTCGCCGAAGACCTCGGTCGGCGGCAGGCCCAGGTAGAGCAGCTTCACAATCAGCACGAGGCCGAGCACGGCGGCCATGCCGAGAAACAGGCCGTAGTAGGGGGGCGGCGTCGGGCGCCAGGTGATGAGCGCCCGCGAGCGCATCCGCAGGTAACGCACCATCTGCACGACGATGCGTACGTTGGCGACCAGAAAGCCGGCGCCGAGCAGCATCAGCACGTTCGAGAGCATGGGGACCCGTCCCCATACATATCACGCGCGGCTCGGCCGGGGCGGTCCGGTCGTTACCCGAGCGCGGCCAGCAGCCAGCCGAGAAGGCCGGTGCCGTGGGCCATCGGGTCGTTGAGCCAGTCAGGCGGCGTGAGCCAGACGAACGCGAGGATCGCGATGACCATCAGGTCGTAGGGCAGCGACGTCCGCTCGTAGGTCCAGTAGACGGTGCGCCAGACGACGCGGAGCGGCAGGGGCAGGCGGGCGGCATCCATCAGGCGGCCAGTTCCCGTTCGCCGTCGAGCGCGCGCCAGGTGTAGTAGATGCGGTCGGCGACGGTGAAGACCGACAGGACCAGGATCACCCACAGCACGGCGGCCATCCGGTTGGTGAACGCCCCGATCATGAAGAGGACGATCCGCTCGGGCCGCTCCATGAAGCCGACCTTGCACTTCTCGACCATCGACTCGGCCCGCGCGCGCGTGTAGCTGGTCAGCACCGTGAAGGTCATGGCCAGGGCGGCGACGAGCACGTAGTCGGGCCGGTGCAGGTGCGCATAGAGGTAGATGAGGCCCAGAAACAGCGCCATGTCCGAGAACCGGTCCATGACCGAGTCCCAGAAGCCGCCGAACTTGGTGGCGGTGCCCGTCTCGTGGGCCACCTTGCCGTCGATGAAATCGAAGAGGTTGGCCGCCACCATGATGGCGCCGGCGAGGACGAACCGTCCGAGCGCCAGGGCCCACGCCGCCGCGATGTTGATGCAGACGCCGACGAGCGTGAGGACGTTCGGGTGGATCCTGAGGACGACGCAGAGCCGGATGATGGCCCGCAGGGGAAACATGAAGATCGCGCCGACGGCGCCCGTGAAGCTCATGACCGCGTCGCTATAATGGGGGGTTCAGGCATGTGCCTGCAACCCGACCGGGCGGTCCTGCCGCCGACAGGTCACCCGTCCATGGCCATCGAAGACCTCAAGCCCCGCATTTCGCGCCTGCCCGAGCAGCCCGGGGTGTACCTGTACCAGAACAGGGAGGGGGTCACGGTCTACGTCGGCAAGGCCCGTGCGCTGCGCGACCGCGTCCGGAGCTACCTCGGGGCGCGCGGCACGTCGCCACGCATGGACGCGATGCTCGACGAGATCACCGACGTGCAGGTGATCGTGACCGACTCGGTGGCCGAGGCGCTCGCGCTCGAGAACAACCTCATCAAGGAGCGCGCGCCAAAGTACAACATCAAGCTCCGCGACGACAAGACGTACCCGTACCTGCGGCTGACGACGAGCGAGGACTTCCCGCGGGTGGAGGTGGCGCGGCGGATCGCGCAGGACGGCGACCACTACGCGGGCCCCTTCATGCCGGCGTCGCTCGCGTGGCGCACGCGCAGCCTGACGCACAAGCTGTTCGGCGTCCGGTCGTGTCGCGAGGTGATCACGGGCCGGCGCGGCCGTCCGTGTCTCGAGTACGACATCAAGCGCTGCCTGGCGCCCTGCGTGGCGGCCATCTGCACGCAGGAGCAGTACGGTCATGCCGTCCGCGACGCCCGGCTGCTGCTCGACGGCCGCACCGACGAGCTGATCGACGACCTCGAGTCACGGATGTACGCGGCGGCCGACGAGGAGCGCTTCGAGCAGGCCGCACACCTGCGCGACACGATCAGGACGCTCGAGACGCTGCGCGACCGCCAGCAGAAGATGGCCACCCCGCGCCTCGGCGACCGCGACGCCATCGGCGTCCGCCTCGGCCCGCAGGGCGCCATCGTCCAGGCGTTCCAGGTGCGGGGCGGCAGGGTCGTGGATCGCGTGGAGCTGGCCAGCCTCGCCGACCAGGTGCGCGACGTGCCGCCCGAGGACCTGCTCGAGGCGGCGCTCCTGCACCTCTACGCCGAGCAGCCGCCGCCGCCGGAAGTACTGCTGCCGTTTGCCATCGACGACCTCGAGGGCATGTCCGAGTGGCTGTCGCTGCGGGCCGGGCGTCAGTCGGTGGCGCTGGTGCCGCAGCGCGGCGACAAGAAGGCGCTCATCGAGCTGGCCGAGCGCAACGCGCAGATGGCGTACGACTCGCGGTTCAACCAGGAGGGCGCGGCCCATTACGAGGCGCTCGAGACGCTGCAGGACGCCCTGGGCCTGCCTACGCTGCCGCGCCGCATCGAGTGCTTCGACATCTCGACGCTGCAGGGCGCCGAGACGGTGGCCTCGATGGTGGTCTGCGAGGACGGCCGCATGAAGCGCAGCGACTACCGCAAGTTCCGCATCCGTCCCGACGCCGCCATCCCGGGGGAGCGCTTCCTCGACGACTTCGCGGCCATGCGGCAGGTGGTGAGCCGCCGCTATCGCGCGATTGCCGATGCCGGCGGCCCATGGCCCGACCTGATCGTGATCGACGGCGGCAAGGGACAGCTCGAAGCCGCGTACGAGGCGCTCGAGGCGCTGGGGATCGACCACCTGGTGGCCATCGGCCTGGCGAAGCAGGAGGAGCTCGTGTTCCTGCGGCACCGGGCCGAGCCCATCGACTTCGGCGCCGGCACGCCCGCGCTGCGGCTGCTCCAGCGGATCCGCGACGAGGCGCACCGGTTTGCCGTGACCTTCCACCGCGCGGCGCGCACGAAGCGCGACCTGCAGTCGGCCCTCGACGCCATCGAGGGCGTGGGGCCGCGCCGCCGCAAGCGCCTGCTGACCACGTTCGGCAGCGTGGCCGGCGTGCGCCGCGCCAGCCGCGAGGATCTCACCGCCGCCGTCGGCCGAAAGGCGGCCGACGCCATCCTGAAGCACTTCGCCGCCGAGCAGCAGGCGGCGCCGCGGCCGGCCGCCCCGGCTGCCCGGCGCCCCCGCGGCTGACGTGCTAGTCTTGTGCTTTTCGCTCGCTGACCTTCGTGGATACAGGCACTCTCATCCTCACCTTCATCGGCCTGCTGCTCGCCCTGAGCGTGCACGAGGCCTCGCACGCGCTCGCGGCGTCGCTGCTCGGCGATGGCACGGCCAGGGCCCTCGGCCGCGTCACGCTGAACCCGGTGTCGCACATCGATCCGGTGGGGACGATCCTGCTGCCGCTCGTCGCGTTCGCCCTCAACGCGCCCATCATCGGCTGGGCGAAGCCGGTGCCGGTGGACGTGCGGAACCTGGCCCATCCGCGGCGCGACTTCATGTGGATCGCGCTGGCCGGCCCCGCGAGCAACCTCGTGCTGGCGCTGCTTGCGAGCGTGGCGCTGCGCCTGCTGCCCTTCGCGCCGATCGGCGCCGGCAGCGTCGAGATCGTGACGCCGCTCGTGATCTTCGCGCAGCAGTTCCTGTTCCTGAACGTGCTGCTGGCGGTGTTCAACATGATCCCGGTGCCGCCGCTCGACGGCAGTAACGTGGTGGCGGCGCTGCTGCCGCACGGGCTCGCGCGCCAGTGGGATCAGCTGCGGCCCTACGGCATCTTCATCCTCTACGGGCTGATGTTCACCGGCGTGCTGCGGACGCTGATCTACCCGCCATCGGCCTTCCTCATGGGACTTCTGCTGCTGTGACGACTCGCGTGGTGTCGGGCATGCGCCCGACAGGCAAGCTGCACCTCGGACATCTCGTGGGCGCCCTGCAGAACTGGGCGCGCCTGCAGGAAACGCACGTCTGCTCCTACTTCGTGGCCGACTGGCACGCGCTGACGAGCGACTACGCCGACACGCGCGAGCTCACGCGCTACGCGCTCGACAACGTCACCGACTGGCTGGCGGCGGGCGTGGACCCCGAGCGGTCGACGATCTTCGCGCAGTCGCTGGTGCCCGAGCACAGCGAGCTGTACCTGCTGCTGTCGATGATCATCCCGATCCCGTGGCTCGAGCGCGTCCCGACGTACAAGGAGCAGCAGGAACAACTCAGCGAGAAGGACCTGTCGACCATCGGCTTCCTCGGCTACCCGCTGCTGCAGACCGCCGACGTCATCATCTACGACGCCAACTACGTGCCGGTCGGCGAAGACCAGGTGCCGCACCTCGAGCTGTCGCGCGAGGTCGTGCGCCGCTTCCACAACTTCTACGGCCCGGTGTTCGTCGAGCCGCAGCCGCTGCTGACGCACTTCCCGCGCCTGCCGGGGCTCGACAACCGGAAGATGAGCAAGAGCTACGGCAACACCATCGACCTGTCGGACTCGACGGCCGACGTCGAGCGCAAGGTGCGCGGGATGTACACCGACCCGAACCGCATCCGCGCCGACATCCCCGGCAACGTCGAGGGCAACCCGGTGTTCACCTATCACGACGCCTTCAACCCGGACCGCGAGGAAGTGGACGACCTGAAGGCGCGCTACCGCGAGGGCCGCGTCGGCGACGTCGAGGTGAAGAAGAAGCTGGCGGCCGCGCTCAACGCCTATCTCGAGCCGATGCGCGAGCGGCGCGTCGAGTACGAGACGCACCCGGAGCGGGTGCGCGAGATCGTGCACGAGGGCTCGAAGAAGGCCCGCGCCATCGCCGTCGAGACCATGGAACGCGTGCGCGCGGCGATGCACCTGCGCTACTGATACGCCATGGCCACGCCCCAGGACTACGAATCGGGCCTCGAGCGCTATCCCGTCCGGCTCGAGGTGTTCGAGGGGCCGCTCGATCTCCTCCTGCACCTGATCCGCAAGCACGAGATCGACATCTACGACATCCCGATCTCGCTCGTCACGCGGCAGTACCTCGAGTACCTCGAGCTGATGGAGGAGATGCAGCTCGACATCGCGGGCGAGTTCCTGGTGATGGCGGCGACGCTGATTCACATCAAGTCGCGCACGCTGCTGCCGCGTCCCGCGCCGGAGCAGGAGGACCCCGAAGAGGACCCGCGCGAGGCGCTGGTGCGCCGGCTGGTCGAGCACCAGCGCTTCAAGGCGGCCGCCGAGCTGCTGCACGAGCGCGAGACGGTGCGCAGCGCGCAGTGGGGCCGGCCCGACGAGCGCATCGCGACGCTCGCAGGCGAAGGGCTCGACGCCGAGCCGGAGCTCGAGGTGGACCTCTTCAGCCTCATGACCGCGTTCCGCGCCGTCGTCGAGCGGGCGAAGCAGCGGCCGAAGGTCGTGCTGCCGATGGAGCAGATGTCCATCGAGCAGCGCATCGAGCAGCTGCTCGAGCAGCTGTCGGAGACGGAGGCGGCCGGCTTCGAGGACCTCTTCGACGACGCGGCGGTGCGCAGCGACCTCATCCTGACGTTCCTCGCCCTGCTCGAGATGATCAGGATGAAGATCATCCGGGTGTTCCAGAGCGGCGTGGGCGGACCGATCCGCGTCTACAAGCGCGCGCGGCCCGCCGACGCGCCGCGTCCCGTCGGCGACCCGGGCTCCGCGCTGCCCGGCGCCGTCCCGTCGTAAGCGATGACTGACCAATCGACCCCACCGACGCCACGTGACGAGGCCCCGCAGGACGCCGAGGCAGCCGTGCCGGCCGTGCCCTCCGTGCCGGACGTGCCCTCCGTGCCGGACGTGCCTGCCGCTCCCGCTGACGGCGAGCTCTTCGACCAGGCGGACGTGGCCGACGCGCCGCGCATCCCCCACGCGCTCAAGCCCGTCGTCGAGGCGCTGATCTTCGCGTCGCCGGAGCCGATCACGGTCAAGGCGATGACGCGCCTGCTCGACGACCAGAAGAAGGAGGACGTCGAGGCGGCGGTCGCCGAGCTCCGCGCCGACTACCAGTCGTCAGCGGGCCTGCAGCTCGTCGAGGTGGCCGGCGGCTACCAGATCGTCACGCGCCCGGAGCTCTACGAGTGGGTGCGTCGGCTGTTCAAGGAGCGCACGACGCAGAAGCTGTCGGTGCAGGCGCTCGAGACGCTGGCGGTGATCGCGTACAAGCAGCCGGTGACGGCCGCCGAGATCTCGGAGATACGCGGCGTGACGGCGGCCAGCGGCGTGCTGAACACGCTGCTCGACCGGCGTCTGGTGAAGATCGTCGGCCGCAAGCAGGTGGTCGGGCGCCCGTTCATGTACGGCACCACGCGCGAGTTCCTCGACAAGTTCGGGCTGAAGGATCTGTCGGACCTGCCGAAGGTGGAGGACATGTCCGAGGCGCTGGGCTTCGACCTGCCGACGCCGGTGGACGAGGAGGGGAC
>JBIQIB010000261.1:0-1807 GCA_044508265.1 Acidobacteriota bacterium | reverse complement strand
GGCTGCTCCGGTTCTGCGGTACGCCGGTCGAGGTGCAGAACTACATCGACGACACCGGCGTTCAGGTGGCCGACGTCGTCGTGGGCTTCCAGCATCTCGAGAATCGGCCCATCGAGGAGGTGCGCACGCTCGCGGCCGACCCGAAGTTCGACTACTACTGCTGGGATCTGTACGCGAAGGTCACCGAGTGGTACGAGGCGGACGAGTCGCGCAGGGAGATCCGCAGCCGGACGCTGCACGCGATCGAGCACGGCGAGGCGCCGGCGGCCGAGATCGGCGCGATCGTCGCCGAGGCGATCGTGCGCTGCCACCTGCGGACGATGGGGCGCATGAACATCGACTACGACCTCCTGTCGTGGGAAGGCGACATCCTGCGCCTCCAGTTCTGGGCGGCCGCCTTCGAGCGCCTGAAGGCCAACGGCACCGTCTACTTCCAGGAGTCGGGCCGGCTGGCGGGCTGCTGGGTCATGCAGATCGACGAGGACGTGGACGCGACGGTGGCGGCCGCGGACGGTGAAGCGCCGGCGCCCGGCACGACGGACGCCGCCGCAGACGAGGCCGCGGCGGAGTCGGGTGAGGACCCGCGCGAGAAGGTGATCGTCAGGTCGGACGGGACGGTCACCTACGTCGGCAAGGACATCGCCTATCAGTTCTGGAAGTTCGGCCTGCTCGGACGCGACTTCAGGTACCGGCGCTTCGCCGAGCGGCTCGACGGCGGCACGCTGTGGGCCACGTGCACGAGCGGTGGCGAGACGCCGCACCCCGACTTCGGTGGTGCGCGGCAGGTCATCAACGTCATCGACACGCGGCAGTCGTACCTGCAGAAGCTGCTGAAGCAGGCGCTCGCGATCATGGGGCACCAGCACGAGGCACGCCACTCGATCCACTTCGCGTACGAGATGGTGGCGCTCACGCATCGCACGGCCCGCGAGCTGGGCTACGAAGGTGACGGCGACGGCAAGCCGTTCGTCGAGGTCTCCGGACGGAAGGGCCTCGGGGTCAAGGCCGACGACCTGCTCGATCGCCTCACCGACAAGGCGTACGAGGAAGTACGGCGCCGCAATCCCGACCAGCCGGACGACGAGGCGCGGCGGGCGGCCGGGCAGATCGCCGTCGCCGCCGTGCGCTACTTCCTGGTGAAGTTCTCGCGGACGAAGTTCATCGCCTTCGACATCGACGAGGCACTCAGCTTCGAGGGCGAGAGCGGGCCGTACCTGCAGTACGCCGCCGTGCGCGCGGGCAACATCTTCCGCAAGCTGGAGGCGCGCGACGGCATCTCGTCCGGCGACGTGGCCGCGGCCATCGCGTCACTGGATCCGGCGCCGCTCACGAGCGACGAAGCCGGCGACGCGCTGTGGGACCTTGTGCTCTCGTGCGCGCGGCTCGACGAGATGGTGCAGGACGCGGTGCGCACGCTGGAGCCGTCCGTGCTCGCCAAGTACGCGTTCGGCCTGGCGCAGAGCTTCAACGGCTTCTACCATCGGTTCCAGATCCTCGGCGAGGAGGACCGCACCGTCAGGCTCTGGCGCGCGGCGGCAGCCAGCTACTTCCGCCAGCAGATCACGCGGGCGCTGGACCTGATGGGCGGAGCGGTGCCGGACAGGATGTAGAAGCCTGCCGCTCACGATCAGCGCTCAAGGATCGCGGTGGTCTCGAGGTGCGCGGTCTGAGGGAACATGTCGAACGCGCGCAGCGACGTGAGGCGCCAGCCCGCCTCCGTGAACCGGCGCAGGTCGCGCGCGAAGGTGGGCGGGTCGCACGAGACGTACACGAGGCGCGCATCACGCGCCTGCGCCAGCCGGGCCGA
>JBIQIB010000015.1:44349-54047 GCA_044508265.1 Acidobacteriota bacterium | reverse complement strand
GCCGGCAAGCCGACAAGCTGGCACGCTGATACGCCGATCCGCTACTTGTTCGCAGCGAGCCTCGTCCCCGTCAGCTCGAGCCGCCCCACGTCCTTCCCGCAGGAAATCGACCCCGACACGGTGGCCGCCGCGAGGTCCAGCGCGATGTGCTGGCAGCCGAAGGCGTCCTGCTTGCGCTGCATGATCGACGGGTCGTTCAGCATCGCCTCGGTCTCCTTCCCGAGCCGCTCGCTGACCTTCTCGAGCCGCGCCATGAGCGCGTCGCGCTGCGCGTCACTCATCTTCATGAACGCCTGCGGGTCGGACATCTGGGCCTGGATCTCCTGCATCTCCGCCATCGCGCTGCCCGACTCGGCGCTGGCGAGCGAGAAGGACCACTGCGCCGTCGGCGGGCGATCGCCGTCGAGCGTCATCGTGCCGGTCGCCGTCTCGAAGGGCGCTGTCTCGCCGGGCTTGCGGAACTCGGCCTTGTACGTCACGGAAGCGTTGGTGCCGTCCACCCTGAAGGCCGGCGCCTGCGGCACGAGCGAGACCGTCCAGCCGTTGGACGCCGTAAGCGTGAACGTCGGCGGCGTGCCGACGAGCACCGCGGGCAGGTCACGCCAGGCGCCGCTCACCGGCGTGTACGCGTAGAGCCGCGCGAACGACGGGAGTGCATCAGGCGCGGCCGTCACGGTCGCCGAGAAGCGGCCCGACGCGACGCTCGGCGCGTCCAGCGTGAGCTGGTCGTTCTGCACGAGGAACGTCGTCTGGGGCGAGAACGTGCCGGTGACCGTGAGCGGCGCGCTGCCGCCCGGCGCCAGCTGCACCACCTTGCCGAGCGTCAGCTCCGGCGTCGGGTACTTCGCGTAGAGCGCCTTGCGCTGCGCGCTGCCGGCCAACCCTTCGGCCTGCTGCGCGGCCTGCCACTCGCGGCGCAGGCGCTGCAGCTCCGCCTGGTACCTGTCCGACAGCGTCGCAGCCTTGACGATCACGCCCGCGCTCGCCACCACGAGCGCCGCCGCGACGAACCTGCCCGCACTGCTCCCCCAACGTCCCATGTTCAGACTCCAATCCGAGTTGCGATGAATGCGCGAGAATCAGCCGCCGGCGTCAGTCGGCAGGCGACGGGTCCGGCGTCAGGGCGAGCCCGATGGCCAGCCACCACCACGCCAGTTCCACGGGCCGCGCGAGCGGAAAGTCGACGAGTGCGCACGTGGCGAGCGCCAGCACCGATGCCAGCGCCCCGACCCCGAGTGGCGAATACGGATGTCGCCGTATCGCCGTTCCAACGACCCAGGCCAGCGGCCCGAGCAGCGTGCACAACCCCACGAGTCCACGCTCGACGAGCGCTTCGAGGTAGTCGTTGTGCACGTGATCGGTGATGCCGCGGAACCGGACGTCGCGGTGTCCAGCGGCGTCGGCCTCGCGCTGCCAGGCCGGGAACCGCAGGGCCACCGCGCCGGGCCCGAGCCCCGCGACGGGGCGTTCGACCGCGTGGCGTCCGACGACCTGCCACAGGTAGACGCGCCCTTCCAGGGTCGTCTGCAGCGGCCGGGCGGGCGAGTGCCAGATGGCCAGCGCCCCCACCACCACAACGATGCAACCGGCAACGACCGCACGACGTGATGCCCTGGCCGCCGCCCACGACAGGCCAGCCACCGCCAGACCGAGCACGGCGCCGCGTGACCCCGTGGCCACGAGCGCGGCCATGATCACCACGACGCTCACGCCGGCGGCCGCCGCGTGCCAGCGCCGCCCCGTGACGATCAGCGCCGCGGCCAACGGCACGCTTGCCGCCATGAACGCGCCGACGAAGTTCGGATTGCCCAGGGTGGCGTGCACGCGCATGCGCACGCTGAGGCCGTCAACGGGCGCCTGCCATCCCCAGAGCGCGAGCGGGTCGAGTTCCGCCCACTGCAGCAGCGCGACACACGCGACGACAGTCGCCGCGCCCGTCATCGCCGTGACGACCTGCGCCCGTGTGGCGCCACTCGAGAGCACGGCCAGCGCGAACGCGGGCGCCGCCATTCCGAGCACGACGTCGTACAGGGCCGGCAGCGGACCGAGCAGCGCCGAAAGGGCGAACGAGCCGATCCACGCCAGGGCCAGGGCCGTGAAGGCACGCGACAGCTCGTAAGGGGCGCGCCGCTCACCCGCCGCGAGGCGCCTGCCAGCCAGCAGCACGACGGGCGCCGCAGCCAGGAGCGCGACCTTCGGCAGCGAGAAGGGGCGCTGCAGGCCCGGCCAGAAGACGAGCGGCAGGAGCCAGGTCGCGATGAGCGCCAGACGCGTCATCCGGACGTGACCGCGACGCGTGACCCGCTTCGCGCTTCAGGCATCGGGCACCACGACCTCGAACCCGGCGATCGGCGGCACGCCACGTCCATCGAGGATGCGCCGCACGTCGAACTGCGACGTCGTCGAGCCGGTGAGCTGGTTGATGAGTACCTCTCCGAACAGATGCGACACGGGACCACGATACAGGTCGATGTCGATGTCCACACGCACCAGGTCGCCCGCGCGGTCGTAGCTGAACTGCAGGTTGCCCTTCCGGTGCTCCCGCTGCTTGAGGCTGGCCTCGCGGAAACGGTGGAGCGCCGCCGGCGCCGGCGCGAACGTCCCCCGCTCCTGCAGCGCCGCGAGCGTCGTCAGCAGCGGCGGTGCGGCCTCCACGTAGATGCGGTCGGGGAACACCGCGAAGATGCGCCGCAGGTAGGTGCCGTCAGCGAGCGACGGCACCGTCGCGTCCGGCGGCTTCACGGCCTGCAGCGCCGCGAGGATGTTGAGCAGGGCGAAGCGCTCGGAGCCGCCGAGCGATCCGTAACGGTCGGCGTCGATGCAGTCGGCGACCTCGCAGACGGCCGCGGCGCCAGGGAACGCGGGGACGCGACAGCGGCTCAATGCCTTCAGGACACGCTCGGCGACGCCTTCCGCACGACGCAGCACGGCGTGGAACGGCTTGTACGTGTCCGTGGCCTTCGAGCGCGCCTCCGTGAGCGCCCGCTGCAGCGCGGTGCGGGCCTCGCGCACCATGCGCAGGATGGAGGCCCTGTCGTGGAAGGGCGATGACGCCAGCTCGTTCAGGAGCGCGTCCACCGCCTCGAACCTCGAACGGATGCCGGCGGCGGTCTGCTCGATGCGGGCGACCTGCTGCGGCGTGAGCGTCCCTCTGCCGACGACATCGGCGAGCACGCGCTCGTAGGCCACCCAGACGGGCCCGCGGAAGTCCCAGAGCGCGCGATTGACGGCCGCGAGGCCATCCACGGCGCTCGGAAAGGTCGCCGACGCCAGCGCGGCGGCCGCTTCCTCCAGAGCGACACTGCCGGGCAGCAGCGCCGCGCGCAGCGGGGGCGACGACTCGACCGCCTCGCCGAGGGCGCGCAACCCTGCCGCCACGGACGCCGACTCACCCTCGAGCCGCGTCTGCAGGTCGACGATGTCGAGGGCGGTGTGGGCGAGATGGGAGAACGAGGTGCGGAGCGCCGTGGCCGCCGCGTCGAGGCGTTCGAGCGCGTCAACCGCACGCCGGAGCGGCGCCGCGGGCGCGTCGCCTCGTTGCGCGAGCGCCGTCGCGTCGGCGGCAAGCGCCGCGCGTGCCTGCATGAACCCGTCGAGGGCGGTGGTGGCGCGAGTGAGGTAGTCGGACATGGAGCCTCCGCCTGCTCCAACGCTCAGGCCATCGCCGACGCACGCCGGCCCCGTGAACCCGCAGAGTACAATGCCCGCCGACGAACATGCAGATCATCGCGGGCATCGACCTGGGCGGCACCGCCATCAACTACACCCTGCTCGACACCAACGGCAATTTCCTCGTCGAGCAGCTCTTCGAGCATCCGGCCCGTGCCATCGAGGGACCGGACGTCTGCCTCGGCCAGATCGCCGACGGCCTGCACCTGGCCGTGGCCCACGCCGGCCTGACGATGAACGACCTCGTCGCCGTCGGGCTCGACACCCCCGGACCGGCAAGCGCGACGGGCGTGCTGAGCGCGAAGGGCTCCACCAACTTCGTCCACGCAGGCTGGGCGGGCTACGACCTGCCTGCCGGACTCAAGGCGCGGGTGGGGCTGCCGGTGACGTACCTCAACGACGGCAACGCCGGCGCGCTCTGGGGACACGTCTCCCTGTTCGGCCGCAATGCAGAAGCATCGTCGGTGTCGGCCATCATCGGCACCGGGCTCGGCGGCGGGGTGATCGTCAACGGCGGCGACGTGAAGGGCGCGCGGGGGTTCGGCGGCGAGCTCGGGCACGTGCTGCTGCCCTACCAGTCCATTCCCGGCATCGAGGGCCTGGTGCCGCAGTGCAACTGCGGCAGGGTGGGCGACCTCGAGTCGCTCTGCTCGCTGACGGCGATCCGTTCGTCGCTGCTTCCGCATTTCCTCCGGCAGCATCCCGGACACGAGCTGGCGGCGATCGCCGACGTGCGCGAGGCGTCGAAGCACGTGCGGGGGCTGGCGGAACGCGGCGACGAGATGTGCCGCGCGATCTTCCGCGTGCAGGCGCACGCGCTCGGGCTGTTCTTCGATCAGATGATCAACACGTTCGATCCCGACGCGCTCGTCGTCGGCGGCGGGGCGATCGAGGCGTCGGAGGCGTTCCGGACGTGGTTCCTCGACGCCATCCGTGCGGGGATGCCGCCCCAGCGCGAGGAGCAGGACGGCATCCCGATTCACATCATGCCGAACGGCGACTGCGCCAGCGCGCGGGGCGCGGCACTGGCGGCCCTGGCGGCACTCGATCAGCGCGCCTGATCCGGGAGGACCGGATCAGGCGGGCCCGTGCCGCGGGCATGGGGACTACAGCCCGAAGGCCTTCTGCATCTGCTCGCGGACGGTCGTCAGCCGCGCCACGCCGCCGCCGCCGACCTCGGCGGTCGCCCAGCCGTTGAAGTTGATGTCCACGAGCGCCTTCCGCACCTGATCCCACGGCAGGTCGTCGTCCGGGCTGGTGATGTCCACGAACTTGCCCGTGCGGCGGCTGAAGCCCTTCACGTCCAGCTTGACGCAGCGGTGGCCGAACGAGCGGATCCACTCGCCGGGATGCGCGTACTTCCAGTGGTTGCCGATGTCGTAGTACATCCCGACCCACGGGCTCTTGAACGAGTCGACGAACCTGATGAACTCGTCGGGCGACTGGTCGGGCCCGTCGTCGTGGGCGTACATCATCCGGTTCCAGACGTTCTCGACGAGGATCATCTGGCCGAGCGAGGCCGCGAGCGGCAGCAGCGAGCGCACGCCGTCGCTGGCGCGCGCGATGATCTCGTCCGGCTCGCCGTCGCTGCCCTGTCCGAGCACGATCAGCACGCCGCTGCCGCCGGCCGCGTGCGACACGCGCAGGCAGTGCTCGATGTTGGCGCGCCCCTGCGCGCGCTCGTCAGGGTTGGCGCTCGTCAGACGCTGCTTCCAGTGGGCGTGGTTGATCGCGTTGTGGACGAACACGCCCGACTCGCGCACGGCCGACCGGGCCTCCTCGACGGTCCACTCGCCGGCCTGGTCGAAGTCCACGCCGTCGAAACCGGCCTTCTTCGCCATCTCGAGCCGCTGGACGAGCGACAGCGGCTTGCCGTCCGCTTCCTTGTCGATCATGCCGAGCTTGCAGGCCAGCAGCAGCGACTTGCCGGCGGGCGGCACGACGACCCCGCTGGACGCATCGGCGCCCTGGGCTGCGGCCGTGGACGCCCCAGCGACGCCGGCGGCGGCAGTAGACGAGGGCAGCAGCGGCGTGGCTGCGAGCGCGGCCGTTGCCGCGCCGAGGAACTGGCGACGGGTGGGAGGAACCTGTGGCTGAGTCATGATGGGCCTCAGCATAGATCGACAGCGGGCGCGGGCGTTACACCCGGCCGATCCCGATCGTCAGGGCCGTCGAAGCCGCGGCTACAGCCGTCCCCAGCGTTCCAGGTAGTCGGCCAGGTGGACGACCTCGACGGACGGTCCCTCGCCCTCCCGCAGGCCCGCGTGAATCTGCATCAGGCAGCCGGGATTCGTGCTGACGACGATCGCCGCCTGCGACTTCCTGACGTTGGCGACCTTGCGCTCCTGGAGCCGTCTGGCCATCTCGGGCTCGGTGACGTTGTAGGTGCCGGCACTGCCGCAGCAGACGTCAGCCTCGGGAAGGTCCACGAACTGCGCGCCCGCGACCTTCTTCACCAGCAGCCTCGGCGGCGCCGTGACGCGCTGCGCGTGCGCGAGATGGCAGGCGTCGTGGAAGGTCACGCGCGGTCCGCCGCCGGCCGGCTGCAGCCTGTCGACGAACCCCGCCTCGACGAGCACCTCGCTGAGGTCGCGCACCTTCGCGGCAAACACCGCCGCACGCGCCGCCCAGACCGGGTCGTCCGCGAGCAGGTGCCCGTACTCCTTGAGCGTCGAGCCGCAGCCCGCGGCATTGATGACGATCGCGTCCACCTCGTGCTGCTCGAAGGTGGCAATCAGCGCGCGCGCCGACGCACGCGCCTCGTCGAGCTTGCCGCTGTGCGCGTGGAGCGCGCCGCAGCAGCCCTGCGGCTCGGGCGCGATGACGTCGAAGCCGGCCTTGGCGAGCAGCGACACGCTGGCCGCGTTCGTGCCCGAGAACAGCACGCTCATCACGCAGCCGCGGACGAAGCCGACCGTGCCGATCCGCTGTCCCCGCGCCGGCGTGCGGACGGGCACGTCCACCGTGGACGTCTTCTCCGGCAGGAGGTCGAGCAGCGGACGCACGAGCGACGGCGTGAGCCCGGTGAGGCCGAGCGCACGCGCGAGGCGTCCGGGCAGCAGCGCCGCCTTCAGGCGTCGCGTGTAGGGGAAGACCCTGTCGATGAGCACGTCACGCAGCAGGCGCTGCGGCAGCGAACGCGTGTAGCTCGTCTCGATGTGCGCGCGCGTCGCCTCGAGCAGCGCGCCGTACTGCACGCCGCTCGGGCAGACGGCCTCGCACGCGCGGCACCCGAGGCACAGGTCGAGCGGGCGCACCGTTGACGCGTCGAGCGGCAGCACGCCGTCCTCGAGCGCGCGCATCAGGTAGATCCGCCCGCGCGGCGAGTAGTTCTCGTTGCCCGACTCGAGATACGTCGGGCACGACGACAGGCACAGACCGCAATGGATGCAGGCACGCGCCAGGTCGTCGGGGAGAAAGGACCGCTGGGGCACGGGCGCACTCACGACGACACCTCTTCGCGGCGGAAGACGCCGTGCGGATCGAACGTCTCGATCAGGCGTCTGGTCAGGTCGGCCACCGCAGGCGCGGCGGCGTTACCGCTGGCGCGCGACGCGGCAGCGCTGCGCGGCACATCGCGCGCGTAGATCACGCCGTTGCCCGCGCGGCACACGACATCGCCGTAGTCGTGGGCCTGCACGTGGCTCACGAGCGTTGACGGCAGGACGGACGTGCGCGCCGCGGCGGCGAAGGTTTGTCCGTTCCAGAACCGTGCCTCGTGGTCGAGCGACTCACGCGGCTGCCACGTGTCGTCCAGCCTCTCCACCTGCCAGGCCACATCGTCTGGATGGCCGGCGAACGCGAGGACGAGGGTCCAGCCCTTCGTGTCGCGATCCAGCGAGTGCAGGTCCACGACGACGGGCGACGTGGGCCCCGTCAGAACGGCGTCGAGCTGCGCGCCAATCCCGTCGACCGACGCGGCGCTGCACGCGACGATGCGCTCGTCGGCCGGTCGCGGCATCAGCTTGAACGTCGCCTCGACGACGAGGCCCAGCGTGCGGCGGTCGCCGATGAACAGCTTCGCCAGGTCGTAACCGGCCACGTTCTTGACGACGCGTCCGCCGGTGCGCACGAGGCGTCCGTCGCCGGTGACGACGGCCATGCCGAGCACGTGCTCGCGCACCGTGCCGTATCCGAAGCGCCGCGGACCGCTCACGTCGAACTGCAGCAGGTCGGCAACGGTCGTCGTCTCCGGGTGCGGCGGATCGACGGGCAGCCACTGGCCGGCAGGTGCCAGGGCCTGCTGGAGCGCAGCGACCGTGATGCCGGCTTCGACGGTGACCGTGAGGTCGTCCGGGCTGTAGGCCAGCACGCGGCCGAGTGACGAGAGATCGACGGCAGGCGCGGCGGTGCGTGACGCGTGCGCGTCCGCGACGACGGCGCGCAGCGCGTCGAGGGTCTCGGGCCGCCAGGTCGTCGTCATGCCGACGCCCGCTTCCGCACCTGGAAGTCGCCGCAGCGCTTGCTGCCCGGGAACAGCTTGTGCGGGTTGCAGCGCGTCTCGGGGTCGAACACGCGCCGCAGGCGCTGCATCGCGTCGAGGTCGTCCGCGGCGAACTGCCGTCCCATGAAGTCGATCTTCTCGACGCCGATGCCGTGCTCGCCGCTGACGCTGCCGCCGAGATCGAGGCACCGCGAGAGGATGGCCTCGCCGGCATGGACGGCGCGCTTCACTTCGTCCGGATCACGCTCGTCGTACAGGACGATCGGGTGGATGTTGCCGTCGCCGGCGTGGAAGACGTTCACGATGCGCAGGCCGGCCTCGCGGCTCGCCGCTTCGATGAACGCCATGATGTCGGGCAGCTTCGACCGCGGCACGACGCCGTCCTGCGTGAGGAACGCGGGACTCAGGCGTCCGACGGCGCCGAAAGCCTGCTTGCGGCATTTCCACAGCGCGAGGCGCTCGGCCTCGGTGCGGGCCACGCGCACGTCGCGCGCGCGATGGTTCTCGCAGATCGCGATGACGTCGGCCTCCTGCGTCGCGAGGCCCGTCGCGAGTCCGTCGAGCTCGACGATCAGCACGGCGCCCGCGTCCAGCGGAAAGCCGAACGCGTAGGCCGCCTCCACGGCCTGCACGATGCCGCGGTCCATCATCTCGAGCGCGGCGGGCACGATGCCGGCACGGATGATGTCGCTCACGGCGCCGCTCGCGTCGGCGACCGACTCGAAGACGACGAGCATCGTCTTCCACGCCTGCGGCCGGCGCACCAGCCGCACCAGCACGCGCGTGACGATGCCGAACATGCCCTCGCTGCCGATCAGCGCGCCGCGCAGGTCGTAGCCGTCCACGTCCTCGCCGCCGTCCGGCGTCACGCCGAGCCACGTCACGGTGCCGTCGGGCAGCACGCACTCCATGCCGAGCACGTGGTTCGTCGTCACGCCGTACTTGAGCGTGTGCGGACCGCCGGAGTTGGTCGCGACGTTGCCGCCGATGGTGCAGGCCGTCTGGCTCGACGGGTCGGGCGCGTAGAGCAGGTCGTAGGGCGCGGCGGCGCGCGAGATCCACGCGTTGACGCAGCCGGCTTCGACGAGCGCGCGGCGGTTGCGGGCGTCCACCGACAGCACGCGGTTCATCCGCGTCAGGGCGATCATCACGCCGCCCTCGACGGCCAGCACGCCGCCGCTCAGGCTGGTGCCGGCCCCCCGCGCAATGATCGGCACGCCGGCGCGCGCGCATGCCTTGACGACCGCGGCGACCTCGTCGGTATTGGCCGGCAGCACGACGACGTTCGGCGGCCGCCGTTCGAGCGTGTAGGCGTCGCACTCGTAGACCTGCAGCTGGGCGGTGCCGGCGAGCACGTTCGCGTCGCCGGCGATGGCGCGCAGCTCCGCCACCAGCGAATCCGGCACGGTGATGCGCCCGGCCGGCTCGCCTGCCGGCACGGGTGGGCCGACGGGCGATGCGGCCGGTGCGGGCGGTGCCGGAGATGGCGTGCTGTCGCGCAGGGCGTCGCTGGCGGGAAGGCTGGAACTCGGCATCGTGCTCGGGCTGTCGGCGTCATCGGGCGGCGCGGGCCGCGCGGTGCCGG
>JBIQIB010000015.1:41318-44249 GCA_044508265.1 Acidobacteriota bacterium | reverse complement strand
CCCCGATGATCTGGCCGCACTCCTACGACCCGTTCGGAAACGCTTTCCTGTCCACGCTCGTCGCGGCGATCCCGATCGTGCTGCTGCTCGGGCTCATCGCGCTCTGGCACGTCCGCATCCATCTGGCGGCTGTCGGCTCGCTGGCGGTGGCGCTGCTGATTGCGGTGGGGGCGTACGGCATGCCGCCTGCCGCAGCAGCCGCGGCGGGGATCTACGGCGCCGGGTATGGGTTGTTCCCTATCGGATGGATCATCCTCAACCTCATCTTCCTGTACGCGCTGACCGTGAGGCGCGGGCTGTTCGACGTGCTGCGCCAGCATTTGGCGCACATCGCGCCTGACCCACGCGTGCAGGTGGTGCTCATCGCGTTCGCGTTCGGCGCGTTCTTCGAGGGTGCCGCCGGATTCGGCACGCCGGTCGCGGTGACCGCGGCCATCCTGATGCAGCTGCGGTTCCCGCCGTTGCAGGCGTGCGGGCTGTCGCTCATCGCCAACACGGCGCCCGTGGCGTATGGCGCGCTCGGGACGCCCATCATCACGCTGGCGGCCGTCACCGGGCTCGACGTGCTGGAGCTGTCGGCAATGGCCGGGCGCCAGCTGCCGTTCTTCTCGGTGATCGTGCCGTTCTGGGTGGTGTGGGCGCTCGCCGGCTGGCGGGGCATGCTCGGCGTGTGGCCGGTGGCGTTGACGGCCGGCGTGACGTTCGCCGTCCCGCAGTTCCTCATCTCGAACTTCCACGGCCCCTGGCTGGTGGACATCGTCTCGGCGCTGTGCTCGATGGGCGCGATTGCGGCACTGCTGACGCGCTGGCAGCCGCGCGAGGTCTGGCAGTTGCCGGGCGTGGCGGCCGAGGCCGACGGGCCGAGCGCCGGCACCGCGAGGGAAACGCCGGAGAGCCCCACTCAGCCGGCCGCCCCAGCCGCACCGGAGCCGACGCGCGCGCATGTCGTCCGCGCGTGGACGCCGTGGATCATCCTCAGCACCCTGGTCTTCCTGTGGGGGCTGCCGCAGATGAAGACGGCGCTGGACGGCGTGCACCGCCCCGCCTTCGAGGTCGCAGGACTGCACCGGCTGGTCCAGCGCGTCCCGCCTGTGGCGCCCGCGGACGCCGCGCCGGAAGCGGCCGTCTACACGCTGAACTACCTGTCGGCGACGGGCACGGGCATCCTCGTGGCGGCGCTGATTGCGGGCGTCGTGATGGGCTATCGCCCGCGAGAGCTCGGACGCGTGTACCTCGAGACGCTGTACACGGTGCGGTACTCGCTTGTGACGATCGCGGCGATGCTCGCGCTCGGATACGTCACCAAGTACTCGGGTGCCGATGCGACGCTGGGACTGGCGCTGGCGCGGACGGGCGTGCTGTACCCGTTCTTCGGGACGCTGCTCGGGTGGCTGGGCGTCGCGCTGACGGGGTCCGACACCGCGTCCAACGTGCTGTTCGGCAGCCTGCAGCGGATTACCGCGGAGCAGGTCGGCGTCAGCCCGGTGCTGATGGCGGCGGCCAACAGCACGGGCGGCGTCATGGGCAAGATGGTCGACGCGCAGAGCATCGTCGTGGCGAGCACGGCGACGGACTGGTACGGGCACGAAGGACAGATCCTCCGCTGGGTGTTCCTGCACAGCCTGGCGCTCGCGGCGCTGATGGGCGTGCTCGTGTTCCTGCAGGCGTACGTCGCGCCGTTCACCCGGATGGTGGTGGGGTCAGGTCTCTGAACCGGGCGTTTCGGGGGTCAGGTCTCCGGTTGAGGGGTGGGTGGGTCAGGTCTCCCCGCGGTCCCTTGCTGGGGTCAGGTCTCGTGCTGAGCGCTCCGCGGGGTCAGGTCCCGTCACGATGACGCTGCAGTTGTTGCGATCCGGTCGTCCGGTCAGGGTGGCGACAGCTGCGCGTCGAGAAGTGAGACCCGCGGAAGCGCACCGGATCCGCGCCGTCCGAGCCTGGCACGCGACGTGTGTCAGAGGCGGGCATGTCGCGTCCGCTCCGTCTTCGTGCGCCGAACCTGACGTTCCACGTGATGTCCCGCGGCAACGCGCGGATGCCCATCTATCGCGACGCCGTCGATCACGAGCGCTTCCTCGAACTCCTCGCCGAGGCGGTTCAGCGGTGGTCGCTGCAATGTTGGGCGTTCTGCCTGATGCCCAATCACTACCACCTGGTGGTGCGGACGGCTGACGACTCGCTGTCGGCGGCGATGCGGCACGTCAACGGCGTCTACGCGCAGTGGTGGAACCGGCGGCATCAGCGCGTCGGGCACGTGACGCAGGGGCGGTTCAAGGCGCAGGTCGTGCAGGAGCACCGCTACCTCGTCGCGGTCTGCCGTTACGTGCTGCTCAACCCTGTGCGCGCGGGGCTGGTTGCCGAGCCTGCGGCGTGGCCATGGAGCAGTTGCGCCGCAACGCTCGGACTGGCGGAACCGCCACCCTGGCTGTCGTCCGGGCTGCTGCTCGACGCCTGCACCACGGGAAATCTCGACAGGCAGCGCGCCGCGCTGCGCCGGCTGCTGAGAGGGCCGGACCCACTGGACGTCGCGCGGGCCGTCCGCGAAGACACACGCGTCATCGGCGACGACGCGTTCGCCGAGCAGTTCCTGTCGAAGGCGGCCGAGGCACCGGGAGCGGTGTCGAGCCGCGAGCGTCTGCTCGGACGACCACCGCTCATGCGGCTGCTGCTGCGTCGCACGCCAGGGACGGTCGCGGCACGCGTGCGAAAGGCGCTGCACGCGGGCTACGCGGTGTCGGACGTCGCGAATGCGCTAGGGGTCCGGCCGGTGGAAGTACGTCGGCTCGCGGGACGCGCGGGAGGGTCGCAGAAACTGCGTCCTTCGAGAGGCGAGACCTGACCCCACAGGCAGCCACTCACGAGACCTGACCCCACAAGCGAGCAAATCGAGACCTGACCCCGTCCTCACTCCCCACGCGCCACGCCTTCGCGGCG
>JBIQIB010000015.1:38906-41218 GCA_044508265.1 Acidobacteriota bacterium | reverse complement strand
GATCGCCGAGCCGCCCGGCGAGCCGAGGGTCATCAGCAGGCGTCCAGACGTCCTGTCGAACACGAGCACCGGCGTCATCGTCGATCGCGGACGCTTGCCGCCCTCCACGCGGTTCGCGACCAGCCGCCCGTCGTCGGTCGTCGGAGCCAGGGAGAAGTCCGTCAGCTGGTTGTTCAGCAGAAACCCGCGCACCATCTGCCGCGAGCCGAACGCGTCCTCGATCGTCGTGGTCATGGCGACGGCGCGACCCTCGCCGTCGACGATGGAGATGTGCGAGGTGGACGGACGTTCAGGAGACGTGGCGGTGACGACGTCGGGCGCACCGGCCGGCTGCCCTGGCGTCGCTACGCCCATCGACGTCTGGCCGATGAGCGCGGCGCGCTGCGACAGGTAGTCGGACGCGAGCAGCCCGGCCACGGGGACGTCGATGAACGCGGGATCGGCAGCGTACGCGTCGCGGTCCGCGTACGCGAGCCGGGCGGCTTCGGAATACAGGTGGACCGCCTCCGCGTCGAGCTGAAGCCGCCCCTCCGGGCCGCGCGCCGGAGCGAGCGACTCGAGGTCGTACTGCTCGAGCATCCCGAGGATCTGCCCGAGGGCGAGCGTCCCGGAGCTTGGCGGCGGTACCCCGCACACCTGGACGTGCCGGTACGGGAAACAGAGCGGGTCGCGCGCGACGGGACGGTAACGCGCCAGGTCGTCCAGCGTCAGCAGCCCGGGGTGCCGGGGATGCGACCGGACCTTCTGCACGATCGCCGTGGCGATGTCGCCGGTGTAGAACGCGTCCGCGCCACGCGTCGCGACGGCGCGCAGGACCTCGGCCAGCTGCGGGTTGCGCAGCCTTGTACCGGCGGGCTTCGGCGATCCGTCCTCCTGGTAGAAGTACGCGCGGGCGTCAGGATCGTCGGCCAGGTGCGGATCGTCCTCGAGGAGCTTCGTCAGGCGCGGGCTGATCTCGAAGCCGTCGTCGGCAAGCGCTATCGCCGGCGCGAACAGGTCGGCCCAGGGCAGACGGCCGTGCGCACGGTGCGCCTCTTCCAGCATGCGCAGGACGCCGGGCGTGCCGACCGAGCGTCCGCTCGCGATGGCGGTCATGCGCGGGAGCGGGCGTCCGTCTGCGTCGAGGAAGAGCGTCGGGTCGGCCGCGGCAGGCGCGGTCTCGCGCCCGTCGAGGACGGTGGTCCTGCTGCCATCCCAGTGGACGAGGAACGCGCCACCGCCGATGCCGCTCGACTGCGGTTCGACGAGCGTCAGCACCATCTGTACTGCGATGGCGGCATCGAGTGCCGTGCCGCCGGCGGCGAGGATTTGATAGCCGGCGTCCACCGCCAGGGGGTTCGCCGCGGCGACCATCCAGTGGTCGGCCGACCAGCCCGGCTTGTCGGTCCAGCCCGACGCGGCTTCCGGCATGGCGAGGGCGGACTCGTCAGGGCCGGCCGGGCGCTCGGCGCACCCGAGGAGCGTGAGCGCCGCGAGCGCGGCTGCCGCGAGGACGTCGCGGATGGGCCTCTGCGGGCGGGCGAGGGACTGGGTCATGCGGCGCAGCATAGCAGCGCTGGGCGTGGGGTCAGGTCTCGAGAATGCGCGTGGTTGGGGTCAGGTCTCGGCGCGCCGCCCGCGCGTGCGCGCCGAGACCTGACCCCAGCCACCCCCAGTTTCGAGACCTGACCCCAGGGTCGCTATAGTGCAGGAAATGCCACGGCTGCTCTCCGTCACGGTCTCGACCCGGCCGACACGCAAAGGCCCCGCCGTCGCCGCGTGGTTCAACGACCTCGCCCGCGCCCACGGCGGCTTCGACGTCGTCCCCGTCGACCTCGGCGAACTGAACCTGCCGCTCTTCGACGAGCCGGCACACCCCCGGCTGCGGCAGTACGCGCACGCCCACACCCGCTCGTGGAGCGGACAAGTCGAAAGCGCCGACGCCTTCGCCTTCGTCATGCCCGAGTACAACTACTCGCCGCCGCCGAGCTTCACCAACGCGCTCGACTACCTCCAGGCCGAATGGGCCTACAAGCCGGCCTGCTTCGTGACATACGGCGGCATCTCCGGCGGCATGCGCGCCCTCCAGGTGGCCCGGCTCCAGGTGAGCAACCTGAGGATGGTGCCGCTCGTCGAGTCCGTCTCGTTCATGACGTTCACGAAGTCCTTCGCCGACGATGGGGTGACGTTCGCCCCTGACGACAAGTACGCCGCGATGGCCGGCGCCATGCTGAACGAGCTTCTCCGCTGGGCCGACGCGCTGCGCGGGCTCCGCACCTCGCGCGCGCCGTGAGTACGCCTTCATCGCGTCGCGCCGATGCACCGACGCGCCG
>JBIQIB010000015.1:34685-38806 GCA_044508265.1 Acidobacteriota bacterium | reverse complement strand
CCGCCACACCTGCAAGGAGTCACCCCATGTCACCACTGTCACAGTCGCTCCGCTCCACGCCCACGCCCGACGCCGCACGCAGGCTCGCTCTTCCCGGCGTCGCCCTCGTCCTCGCCACCGCCTTCGCGGCGAACACGCAGACGAGCGCGCGCGAGTCGCCGCACCCTGCCGCCCCCACCGCCGCCGCCACGGCCGGCCAGGCGTCCCGCGGGGCGAGCGACGGGCAGATCCGCCACGTCGTCGTCTTCAAGTACAAGTCGACGGCAACGCCCGACCAGATCCGCCAGGTCACCGAAGCCTTCGCCGCCCTGCGGACGTCAATCCCCGGAATCACCGCGTTCGAGCACGGCGTCAACAACAGTCCCGAGGGCAAGAACCACGGCTTCACGCACGCGTACGTGATGACCTTCACCGACGCGGCCGCGCGCGACACCTACCTGCCGCACCCCGAGCACCGCAAGTTCGGCCAACTGCTCGCCACGCTCGGCATCGTCGAGGACGTGTTCGTCGTGGACTACGTGCCGCAGTCGTGAACCCGGCGCCGGCGGCACGGGCGCGTCGACACCGCCGCCCGTCCGCTGGCAAGACGCCGCCGAATCGCGAATAATGCGGGGGCGCATGACCTCGAACGCCCCTCTCGATCGCCTTTCCGACGCCGAACTCTCTGCCGTACACGACAGCGTACGGACGCGGTACGACGCCTTCCGGACCCGCGGACTGTCCCTCGACCTGACCCGCGGCAAGCCCGCCGACGCGCAGCTGGACCTGTCCACCGACCTGCTGACGCTGCCCGGCGCCGACGACTATCGCGCCGCGGACGGCACCGACTGCCGCAACTACGGCGGCCTCCAGGGCCTTCCCGAGATCCGCGCGCTGCTCGCGCCGCTCTTCGGCGTGTCGCCCGAGCAGACCATCGTCGACGGCAACTCCAGCCTCGCGCTGATGCACGACACGCTGGCGTACGCGCTGCTGTACGGCATGCACGACAGCCCGCGGCCCTGGTCGCGCGAGGAGCGCGTCGCCGTCCTCTGCCCGGTCCCCGGCTACGACAGGCACTTCACGATCTGCCAGGGGTTCGGCATCGAGATGATCCCGGTGGAGCTCACCGACGAGGGGCCCGACCTCGACGCCGTCGCGCGCCTCGCCGGCTCCGATCCCGCGATCAAGGGCATGTGGTGCATCCCGAAGTACAACAACCCGACGGGCACGGTGTACTCGGACGCGACCATCGAGCGCCTGGCCTCCATGCCGACCGCCGCGCCCGACTTCAGGCTGCTCTGGGACAACGCGTACGCCGCCCACCACCTCACCGACGAGCGCGTCGAGATCCCGAGCATCGTCGAGGCGTGCGCGCGGCACGGCCATCCGCATCGCGCGTTCGTCTACGGCTCGACCTCGAAGGTGACGCTCGCGGGCGCCGGCGTCGCGCTGGTCGCCTCGTCGAAGGACAACGTCGCCTGGTACCTGAAGCGGATGAGCCACCGGACCATCGGCGCCGACAAGATCAACCAGCTGCGACACGTCCGCTTCTTCGGCGACGCGAGCGGCCTGCTCGCGCAGATGGACCGGCACCGCGCGATCATCGCGCCCAAGTTCGCGACGGTCATCGACGTCTTCCGCAAGGAACTGGACGGCACGGGCGTCGCGACGTGGACGGAACCGAAGGGCGGCTACTTCATCAGCCTCGACGTGCTGGACGGCTGCGCCTCGGAAGTCGTGCGGCTCGCACGCGAAGCCGGCGTCGTGCTGACGCCGGCCGGCTCGACGTTCCCGTACGGCAAGGACCCGCGTGACCGGAACATCCGAATCGCGCCGACCTTCCCGTCGGCCGAGAGCGTCGCCGCGGCGGCCGAGGGGGTCGCGCTCAGCGTCCTGCTGGCCACGACGGGGCAGCTGCTGCGCACGCGAGGGACGACACCGGACGCCTGACGAGAGAACGCTGGCACAAACGGGCCGTGGAGCGCGTCGCGCGCACCTCCACCATCCGACGAAGCGAGGACACGATGACGACAGCCGGCTCCTCCCCCGGCACCCCGATGATCCTGCCGACGCCAGAGCGCAACGTCGCGGTGGACGCGTACCGCGGCCTCGTGATGGTGCTCATGATGGCGGAGGTGCTCCGCCTGTCGCGCGTGGCGGCCGCCTATCCCGACAGCGCCTTCCTCGGGTTCCTGGCGTTCCACCAGAGTCACGTGCCGTGGTCGTGGCTGTCGCTGCACGACCTGATCCAGCCGTCGTTCTCGTTCCTCGTCGGCGTCGCCCTGCCCTACTCGTTCGCCAGCCGGATGAAGCGGACGGGGTCGTACTCGAAACTCTTCCTGCACGCGGTCTGGCGCGCGATCATCCTCATCGTGCTGGGCATCTTCCTGCGGTCGATGGGCCGCGAGATGACCAACTACACGTTCGAGGACACGCTGACGCAGATCGGCCTCGGCTACCCGTTCCTCTTCCTGCTGGCCAACAAGTCGGCGCGCACCATCTGGGCGTCGTTCGCGGTGATCCTCTTCGGGTACTGGCTGGCGTGGGCGCTCTACCCGGTGGCCGGTCCCGGCTACGACTGGGCATCGGTCGGCGTGCCCGCCGACTGGGCGCACCATTTCACGGGCTTCATGGCCCACTGGAACAAGAACGCCAACCTCGGACACGCCTTCGACGTCTGGTTCCTCAACCTGTTCCCCCGCGAGACGCCCTTCGTGGCCAACCGCGGCGGCTACCTGACCCTGAGCTTCATCCCGACGCTCGGGACGATGATCCTCGGCCTCGTCGCGGGCCGGTGGCTGCGCGCCGAGGCGCCGGTGATCCCGATGCGGAAGCTGCTGCTTGCGGGTGTGGGCGGCCTCGTCCTCGGCGCCGCCCTCCACTTCGCCGGCATCAACCCGGTCGTCAAGCGGATCTGGACGCCGGCCTGGACGATCTACAGCGGCGGCTGGTGCTTCCTGATGCTCGCGGCCTTCTGCTGGGTGATCCAGGTGAAGCGGTATCGCGCCTGGGCCTTCCCCCTGATCGTCGTCGGCCTGAACTCCATTGCGGCCTACATGATCGCCCACCTGTTCGAGGACTTCTTCGCGTCGTCGTTCCGGACGCACCTCGGGCAGGACGTCTTCACCGTGTTCGGCGAGGGGTACGAGCCCCTGGTGGGCGGCATGGCCGTGCTGCTCTCGTACTGGGTCGTCCTCTACTGGATGTACAAGCGGAAGCTGTTCCTCCGGATCTGAGACGCGGCCTTTTCCTTACGGCAGCTCGCGCAGCCAGATGTTGCGGAAGCTGATCGGCTCGCTCGGGTCGCCGTGCGACTGCAGCTTGATGGGCGTCGCGCCGTGCGCGGTGTAGGTCGGTTTGCCGATGTAGCGCGTCTCGCCCGTCAGCTCGAAGTTGTTCTGGATCAGCACGCCGTTGTGAAACGCCGTGACGCGCGCCGGCGTGTTCAGTGAGCCGTCGGCGTTGAACGTCGGCGCCGTCCAGACGATGTCGTAGGTCTGCCACTCGCCCGGCTTGCGCATCGCGTTCACGAGCGGCATCGCCTGCTTGTAGACCGATCCGGCCTGCCCGTTCGAGTACGTGCGGTTCTGGTACGAGTCGAGAATCTGCAGCTCGTAGCCGCCGTCGCCGCTGCCGGTGGACGCGAGGAACACGCCGCTGTTGCCGCGCGCCTGGTCCTTGCCCGTGATGTCGGGCGGGATGCGCCACTCGAGGTGCAGCTGGTAGTTGCGGAACGTGCGCTTCGTCTGGATGTTCCCCGCGGGCTTGTGCACGGTCATCACCCCGTCGGCCACCTTCCAGCCGGCCGGCGACTTGTCCTTGACGTTCTCCCACTCGTCGAGCGACGTCCCGTCGAACAGCACGATGGCATCCGACGGCGGGTCGGCGTCGGTGACACCAGGCGTGACGATCGGCGGTTCGGGTTCCCAGACCTCCGTCTCCTTCGGGCTCGGTTTTGCGCCCTGCTGCGCCAGGACCGCCGTCGTCAGGAACGCGCCGGTCAGGAAGACTCCCGTGAATCGCAACACGATCTGCATCGAATCACCCTCTCGCGTGAATGGCATCAGGGGGAATGCTAATACGGGTCGGGCGAGGAGCGGAGGAAGGGAGGAAAGAGGAACGGAGGAAGAGGAGCGGAGGAA
>JBIQIB010000015.1:0-34585 GCA_044508265.1 Acidobacteriota bacterium | reverse complement strand
GGAAGGGAGGAAAGAGGAACGGAGGAAGAGGAGCGGAGGAAAGGAGGAGGGAAGGGTTGGAGGAGGAGGAGCGGAGGAACCGAGGAGGGTTTACGGCCGTGGTGGGGCGTTCGTCGTCCTGATGTCTGGTGCGCGGGGTGTGACGCGTCGATATCCCGTGTAATGCCTTCCTGCGAGAGGTCACTGATGTCGCGAATCCCGTCGCTCGTCGCTTCCCTGCTCGTTCCGGTCCTGGCGCTCGCTGTCAGCCACCCCGCGTGGGCGCAGGCACCGTCTGCCGTCGGCGGTTCCAGTCAGCCGGCCGATGCCGCGGCAGGCGAACGGCTGCCGGTGCGGCGCGTGGTGCTGTACAAGAGCGGTGTCGGGTATTTCGAGCACATCGGGCGGGTGCGCGACAGCCAGACGGTGTCGATCACGCTGACCAGCGGGCAACTCGACGACGTGCTGCGGTCGCTGACGACGGTGGACCTCGGCGACGGCCGCGTGACCGGCATCACGTTCAACTCGTCGGCGCCCCTCGAGCAGCGGCTGCGTACGCTGAACCTGCCGCTCGGCCCGACGACGACGAAGCGCGAGCTGCTGCAGGCGCTGCGGGGAACCAGAGTGGAAGTGCAGGGCGCAGGCGCCGCCGTCGCCGGCCGCGTCCTGAGCCTCGAACAGCATCAGCGCCAGACGGCCGATGGCCTCGTGACGGTAGACGAGCTGACCATCGTCACCGACAGCGGCGCGGTGCGGTCGTTCGAACTGCGTGCGGGCGTGGGTGTACGGCTCGTCGAGGGCGACCTCCGCGGCGAGCTGACGCAGTATCTCGATCTGCTGGCCTCGACGCGGGCACAGGATGTCCGGCGGCTCTCACTCGCGACGGCCGGTACCGGGTTGCGCGATCTGTTCGTGAGCTACATCAGCGAGGTGCCGGTCTGGAAGACGACCTACCGGCTGGTCGTGCCCGCCGACGACTCGCGTAAGCCGTTCCTTCAGGGATGGGCCATCGTGGACAACACGCTCGGCGAAGACTGGAACGGGGTGGAGCTGTCACTCGTCGCGGGCGCGCCGCAGTCGTTCGTGCAGCACATCTCGCAACCGCTCTACACGCGACGTCCGGTCATCCCGCTGCCCACGACTGCCCTGCTGACGCCGCAGACGCACGACGCCACCATCACCACCGGCAGCGCAGACGAACAACCGGCCGCCCCTGCGGAGGCGGCGGACGCCGAGGCCGACGCCCTGAGCAAGGCGATCGGCGCGGCGCAGGCGGCGCGTTCGCGCTTCTCCGCGTCAGTCGCGCGCGACATGGCCGGCGTCGTTGCCGGCGCGCCGCCGCCAGCGCCGGCCGCTGCGCCGGAGGCCGTCGAGATGCGCCTCCGCGAGAGCCAGGCGGCAGCCAGCGGCGCCGATCTGGGTGACCTGTTCGAGTACAAGCTGACCCAGCCGGTCACCATCCTTCGCAACCAGTCGGCGCTCGTGCCCATCGTGCAGGCCGACATCACCGTCGATCGCGTGTCGCTCTGGAATCCGACAGCGCCTGGCGGGCGGCCGCTGCGGGCCCTGTGGCTGACCAACGACACCGGGCTGACGCTCGACGGCGGCAGCTTGACGCTGGTCGAAAACGGCGCGTTCGCGGGCGAGGGCCTGCTCGAGCCGATCAAGCCGGGCGAGACGCGCTTCGTCTCGTACGCGGCCGACCTCGCCGGCCGCGTCACCGCGTCCACGGAGGGCGGCCCGCGCCGTGTGAGCCGCATCCGTATCGCGAGCGGCGTGATGACCCAGTTCGTCGAGGAGCGGTCGACTGCCGTCTACACCGTCCGGAATGAGGACGCCGCGAACCGCACGTTCGTGCTCGAGCACCCGCTGCGCAGTGGATGGCAGCTGCGCGCCGACGGGCCGAAGCCGGTCGAGTCAACCGCCACGCTGCACCGGTTCCGCGTGATTGTCGCGCCGAATGCGACGTCCACGCTGCGGGTCGAGGAGGTACGCCCCGTCGAGTCGCGCGTGCAGGTGTCGAACCTGAACGCGGATCACGTCGCCCTGATCCTGCGGGGACGCAACCTGTCGCCCGACGCCGAGCCGCAACTGCGCGCCGTCGTCGCGAAGGCGCAGGACGTGGCACACCTGCGCGCGCAGGCGGCCGAGCGCGCCGCCGAGGTCGAGCGCATCGGGCAGGACCAGGCACGCATCCGCGAGAACCTGTCCGCGCTCAAGGGCAGCCGTGAAGAGCGCGCGCTCGTCACTCGCTACACGGCGCAGCTCACCGCGCAGGAGGATCGGCTCGACGTGCTCCGCCGCGAGGTGGACACGCTGAACGCGCAGGCCGCGAGTGCCCAGGCTGAACTCGCACGCATGGCGGGCGCGCTGTCACTCGACGTCGAGATGTAGCCGCGCCGGGACCGCGTGCGGCCCTCACCTGAGCCGCGCGAGGTACTCGACCAGGTCGCGCACCTCGCGGGGTTCGAGCAGCAGCCCCAGCGGCGGCATCGCCGAGATCGGGTCGGATCGTTCCGCGATGTTTGTCTTCGCGATCGTCCGCTCCACGCCTGTCTTGCTCCCGGCCGGGGTCGTCGTGCCCGGCGGCGCGACGAGCAGCGTCAGCTGCGTATCCGTCTCCGACCGCAGGACGCCGCTCAGTTCGGTGCCGTCGCGCAGCGTGACGGACACGAGCCCGTACCCCGGCGCAATCCTGGCGCTCGGCGCGATGAGCGCTTCCACCAGTTCCTCGCGGGTGAGTCTTGCGCCGACGCCCGCCAGGTTGGGCCCGACGTCCGAGCTCTCGCCGCGTGAGATCGAGTGGCAGCGAGAGCATTCGGCCGACGGGTTCTGGCTGAACACGCGGCGGCCGCGCCTGACATCGCCGCCGTGCGCCAGACCGTCGCTGAACGCCTCCTGCAGCGAGGCGGCGTTCTTCTGCCGCTGATACGCCTCGATTCTCTCGAGCAGCCCGTCATCGCCGTCCTCCTGGACGGCTTCGAGCAGGTCGATGTGCAGTGCCGGGGCCAGGCGGCCTGCGGCGAGCTCGTCGAGGTGCCGCGCCAGCTCGGCGCGCGACGACGTGCTGTCGAGACGTCCGAGCACCTCCAGCACGCCCTGTCGCTCGAGCGTCGTCCCGCGCGTGAAGACGTCGGCGGCGTACCGCGTGCGAGCCTCCGGCGAGAGCGGCACGTCGGGCAGCACCGTCAGCGCCGCGCGGCGCACCGTTTCGTCGGCGTCGGCAACGGCCGTGGACATGAGCTCCTGTGCCGGCGTGACGGCCAGTTGCCGCAGGGCGTCGAAGGCGGCTACGCGCACCTCCGGGGACGGGTCGCCCTTCAACTGTGCGAGCAGGCGATCGTTGAACTCCGTCATCCCGAGGTTGCCGATGGCGCCGGCCAGCGCGACGCGCAGGTCGTCGCCCGTGCGTGATGCGCCGGCCGCGTCGAGCCGCGCGAGCAGGTCGCGCATCGCCTGACGTGCGGCGTCCACGTTCCGGGCCGTCGTGGACGCGGGCGAGCTGCCGCTGGCGCCGTTGTCACCACCCACGGTGAACGTGTCGTGGTAGTAGCCGTCCACGCGGTCGAGCGGTGACGGATCGCCCCAGACGCCGAGGGTCGCCACGGCCTCGATGCGGACCTCGTCGGAGAGGTGCGACGCGCCGGCCACGGCCGCCACACGCTGAACGGCACCTTCGTCGCCGAGGCGCAGGTTCGCGTTGATCGCCCGGCGGGCGAACGGCTCGGCGTCGGCGCGCGCAGGGTCGAGCGCCGCAGCGAGGGCCGGCACCGCCGCCGCTATGCCGCCGTCGTCGTTGATCGCGCGGGCCGCCTCCAGGGCGACGTGGCCGTCGCTGTCGTCGAGGAAGCGGACCACCGCCGCATGCCGCATGCGTCGCAGGGCGACGACAGCGGCGAGGCGGACGGGCGTCTTGTCGTGCGTCTCCAGCGCCGCGACGGCGTCCGCGTCGCCGATGGACGCGAGCGCCAGGCTGCCGGCGTGATGCAGCAGCGGGTCGTCGCCGTCGTTGTCGGCGAGCATTGCAATGATCGGCGTCACCCCGGCGCGGTGTTTCAGCCGTCCGAGCGCTTCCGCAGCGAAGAAGCGCGCGCGAGGCGCGCTGTCCTTCAGAAGCGGCACCAGCACCTCGGCAGCGCCTGCGTGTCGGACGTCGCCGACCAGCCGTGCTGCCTGCGCGCGGATCTCGCCGTCCGGGTCCTTCAGAAACGGCAGCAGATCACCCGCCCGTGCGGGCGTGCGCCGTGCCACCTGCGCCACGCCCCACAAGCCATGCAGGCGTGCATGGAGGCTCGACGTGTCGCGGGCTGCCGCGAGCAACGTGGCCGTGTCGCCCCGGCCGGCAAGCTCGAACTGCGCCTTCTGGCGGACGCGCATGTCCACGTGACGGAGCAACGCCGCCAGGTCGGTGGCAGCCCTGCCGCCGAAGTCGGCCTGCAGCAGCGACTGCACTTCGCGCCGCAGCGCGCTGCCCGCCTCGGACGGCGCGTCCAGCTTCCAGAGCTGCCCCTCGTTCTTCGAGTCCCAGCCGCGGATCCAGTCGGTGAGGTACAGCGCGCCGTCGGGGCCGATCTTCAGGCCCACGGTGAGGATGCCGCGCAGCAGGACGCGTTCGCGATCCATGGCGAAGCCGGCGCCGTCCTCTCGGAGCGTGAACGCGTAGATCCGCGCGTTGGCCGCCGAGCCGGGGAAGCTCGAGACGAAGAAGTGGTCGCGCCACTCGTCCGACAGCGCGGTACCCGGGTTGTAGGCCATGCCCGAGGGACCCGCATGCCACGAGGCGATCGGCGGGACGATGTGCGCGGCCTGGCCCTCGTGCCGCGGCTTGAACATCTCTTCCGCCATCCAGACGTTGTACGTGTTGTTCTTCTCGTCGGTGTACTTGCCGTACTGCCAGTTCGAGCGCCACCCGCTGTCAGACCCGTAGGGGATGTAGACGAGCCGCTCCGACTCGCCCTGGTGGTCGCCATCGTTGTCCACGCTGATCAGGTTGCCGTGATCGTCGAACGCGAACTCCTGGAGGTTGCGGATGCCTGTCGCGAACACCTCGAAGCCCGAGCCGTCCACCTCGGACCGCGCGACGACGCCCTGGTTCGAGTAGGCCCACGTCCGACCGTCTGCATCGACGACGTGCATCCCCATGTCGCCGACCTCCCAGTACAGCCGTCCGTCCGGCCCGAACATCACACCCGAGACACCGTGCCCGCCGTAGGTCGGGTGCGTGTGGAAGCCCTCGGCGATCGTCTCGCGTGTCTCGAAGTAGCCGTCGCCGTCGGCGTCGCGCAGCCTGTACACGCCCGGCGGGATGCCGACGATGAGATCGCCGTCGTGGCGCACGACGCTGCCGGCGATGTCCCACGTCGGGTCGTCGTTGAAGCCCTCGACGATGATGCGCGAGCGATCGGCGATGCCGTCGCCGTCGCTGTCCTCGAGGCGGTAGATGCGCTCCTTCATCTCCTCGAGGTCGCGGTAGTCGCGCGAGCCGTCGCCGTTGAGATCGTCAATCCACGTGTTCTCGTCGCTGCGCTCCGGCGCCATGACCTTCATGTAGAAGGCGCGCAGGTCGGGCAGCGTCCGCAGCGTGTGCGCGAGGGTCATCCAGTCGCGATGCCCGCGGATGTCGAGCGGCAGGTCGTTGCGCGTGGTGCTCGTCAGGTACATCACGCCGTCCGGATCGAAGTCCATGGCGACGGGATCGACGAGCAGGTCGCGCGACGCCCAGAGCGACAGCTCGAGGCCTTCGGGCACCTCGACGTTGACCTCGGCGCGCGCCGCGCGGGCGGCTGCCCGTGCCTCCTCGGCGGTCAGGCGCGCTTCAGGCCTGTCCGCTGGCGCGGCCGGCGCCGCGTCTGCCGGAGGACGCGTCTGCGACGCGAGGGAAACGGCGAGAAGCAGGGCGAACAGCCCTGCACGTTGCAGCGTGGTCGAAGCGTTCGGAAGGGACACGTCCCGTCAGATATATACCGAAACGTGTCGCGGCAGCCGTCAGCGGCCGTCTGCGGCGGCCGGCGGCGTCGGCAGCTCGCGCACGGCGCGTATCTCGATGCTGCCGAAGCGGGCCGGCGGGATGCCTGACGCGGTGCGGATGGCTTCGTCGAGGTTCTCGGCGTCGATCAGGTAGAAGCCGGCCAGCTGCTCGCGCGTTTCCGCGAAGGGGCCGTCGGTGACCGCCGCCTGGCCGTTGCGCACGCGAAGCGTCACCGCCGTGCGGGTCGGCTCGAGCGCCGCGCCGCCGCGCCGATGGCCGCTGCTGTCGATGCCCTTGCCGAACTCGACGCACTCGTAGTTGAGCGCCAGCCACTCTTCCTCGGTCATGGCCTCGACCTTCGCCTCGTCGTAGTACACCAGGCACAGATAGTTCATGGACAGGTTCCTCCGTGGCGCACGCCGGCGCGCCGATGTCAGGCTGGTGAGAGCACTTCCTGGAGCCGGGCCTCGAGGAAGCGGCGTTCGGGGTCGAGCTTCGCCAGCGCGAGCGCCCGCTCGTACGACACGCGAGCGTCGGCCATCTTCCCCAGCCGGCGGCACAGGTCCGCGTGGGCCGCGTGAGCGAGATGGTAGTCGTCGAGCTCGCCGCCCGCCAGCAGCGCCTCGACGAGGCGCAGGCCCTCGTCGGCGCCGTCGCGCATTGCGACGGCGACGGCGCGATTGAGCTCGACGACGGGCGACGGCGCCAGCCGGATCAGCAGATCGTAGAGGCCGACAATCTGCCGCCAGTCGGTGGAGGCCGCGTCGGGCGCCTCGGCATGCACGGCGGCAATGGCCGCCTGCAGCGTGTACGGTCCGGCACGGCGCGACTGCAGGCTTGCCGTGATGAGCGCGCGGCCCTCCTCGATCAGAGCGCGGTCCCACCGCGTGCGGTCCTGATCCTCGAGCAGGACGAGCTCGCCGTCGGCCGACGTGCGCGTGGCGCGCCGCGACTCGTGCAGCAGCATCAGCGCCAGCAGTCCCTGCGCCTCGGGCTCCGGCAGCAGCGCGACGAGCAGCCGCCCCAGGCGGATGGCCTCGCTCGTCAGCGACTGGCGCGTGAGGTCGGCGCCGGCCGACGCCGCATAGCCCTCGTTGAACACGAGGTAGACCACCTGCAGGACGCTCTCGAGCCGCTCGGGCAGCGCCTCGCGTGACGGCACTTCGTACGGAATCTTCGCCGCCTTGATCTTCTGCTTGGCGCGGACGATGCGCTGGGCGAGCGTAGGGGGGCCGACGAGGAACGCACGGGCGATCTCCTCGGTCGTGAGGCCGCACACCTCGCGCAGCGTCAAGGCGACGCGCGCGTCGCGCGGCAGCGCCGGGTGGCAGCAGGTGAAGATCAGGCGCAGGCGGTCGTCCTCGACGTCCTCGGCCTCGGTGAACTCGAACTCGACGCTCGCCGAGCCCTTGTACATGACGTCCACGATGTCGTCGTGCGAGGCGTCGAACCTCGCGCGGCGGCGGATCGTGTCGATGGCCTTGAAGCGGCCGGCCGAGACCAGCCAGGCCCGGGGATTGGCCGGCACACCGGACGCCGGCCACTGCTCCACCGCGGCGCGAAACGCGTCGTGCAGCGCCTCTTCGGCCAGGTCGAAGTCACCGAGCAGCCGGATGAGCGTGGCGAGCACGCGCCGCGACTCTTCGCGGTAGGTCCGATCGATGACGGCTTCGATGTCGTGTGTCATGGTGGTGTCCCGCGCCCCTCGACATGACGCAGACGACACGCGGAGCCTGACGGTTCTCGTGCTTCAATACGCGCCATGTTGCGACGTGCCGCCCTCGGACTCCTGTTGACCACCTCGATGCTGGCCCAGCCTGCCGCCCAGCCGGCCCGGCCCGAGACCGCGCTGCTCGGCTTCACCGCGGAACGCGCCGCCGAACAACGCCAGCGCGAGGCGGCATTCGACGCGCTGCTGACGGCCGACAACCTCCGGGAGTGGATGCAGCAGCTCGCGTCGCGCCCCCATCATCCCGGATCCCCCCATGGCAAGGCCAATGCCGAGTTCATGGCCGGGCTGCTGCGCTCGTGGGGCTACGACGTCGAGATCACCGACTACCAGGTGCTGCTGCCCACGCCGACACTGCGCCGGGTGGAGCTGCTGGCGCCGACGCGCTTCACCGCGGCGCTCAGGGAGCCGGCCCTGCCTGAGGACGCCGTGTCGAGGCTCGTCGACGAGCGCCTGCCAATCTACAACGCCTACTCCATCGATGGCGACGTCACCGGCGAGCTCGTGTACGTGAACTACGGCGTGCCCGCCGACTACGACGAGCTCGAGCGCCGCGGCATCGACGTGAAGGGCAGAATCGTGATCGCCCGGTACGGCGGCTCGTGGCGCGGCATCAAGCCGAAGGTGGCGGCGGAGCGCGGGGCCATCGGCTGCCTGATCTACTCCGACCCCCGCGACGACGGCTTCTTCCGTGGCGATCCGTATCCGACGGGCGGCTGGCGCGGCGAGCACAGCGCGCAGCGCGGCTCGGTGGCCGACATGCCGACGTATCCCGGCGATCCGCTGACGCCGTTCGTCGGCGCGACGAAGGACGCGAAGCGGCCGCCGTTCAAGGAGGCCGAGACGCTGACGAAGATCCCGGTGCTGCCCATCTCGTACGCGGATGCCCTGCCGCTGCTGCAGGCGCTCGGGGGCCCCGTCGCGCCCGAGGCCTGGCGCGGCGCGCTGCCGACGCCCTACAAGCTGGGTCCCGGCCCCGCACGCGTCCGCCTGGCGCTCGCCTTCGACTGGAAGCTCGTGCCGGCCTACAACGTCATCGCGACGATGAAGGGCAGCGAGCTGCCGGACCAGTGGATCGTCCGAGGCAACCATCACGACGCGTGGGTGGCCGGCGCGACGGACCCCGTGAGCGGCATGGTCGCCGTGCTGGAAGAGGCGCGCGCGATCGCGGAGCTGACGAAAACCGGCTGGCGCCCGCGGCGCACGCTGGTGTTTGCCGGCTGGGACGCCGAGGAGCCGGGCCTGCTCGGATCGACCGAGTGGGTGGAGCACCACGCCGAGACGCTGAGCGCGAGGGTCGTGGCCTACATCAACTCCGACAGCAACTCGCGCGGGTTCTTCTCCGCCGGCGGCTCGCACAGCCTCGAAGTGCTCGTCAACGAGATCGCCGGCGACGTGGAGGAGCCGAAGACGAAGGGCAGCATCCGCGACAGGCTCCTGGCGCGCACGATTCTCACCGGCTCGTCGGAGGCTCGTGCCGCGGCACGCGACAAGGACGCGTTTGCCATCAGCGCGCTGGGCTCGGGATCCGACTACACGCCGTTCCTCCAGCACCTCGGCATCGCGTCGCTCAACATCGGCTTCGGCGGCGAGGGCGAGTACGGGCAGTACCACTCCACCTACGACTCCATCGACCACTTCCTGCGCTTCCAGGATCCCGACTTCGCCTACGCCGTGGCGCTGGCGAAGGTCGGCGGGCGCACGGTGCTGCGCCTGTCGGAGGCCGACATCCTGCCGTTCGAGTTCACGCGCTCGGCGGACCGGATCGGCAGCTACGTCAGCGACCTGGAGCGACTCGTCGAGACGCTGCGCAGCGAGACGGAGGAGCACAACCGGCGCGTGGACGAGGGCGTCTTCACGCTGGCCGCCAGCCCGTACGAGACCTACGTCCCGCCGGCCAGACGCGACCCGGTGCCTGAGCTCGATCTCACGCCGCTGCGGCAGGCGGTGGACAGGCTCCGTGTGGCGGCACGACGGTACGAGACGGCGGCGGGCGCGGCGCTCGAGGGCGGCGACACCGCACGGCTGACCGAAGCCAACGCCATCCTGCTGTCGGCGGAGCGGGCCCTCACCCGCAAGGACGGCCTCCCCCGCCGGCCCTGGTTCCGCCACCAGGTGTACGCGCCGGGGCTGTACACCGGCTACGGCGTGAAGACGCTGCCGGCCGTGCGCGAAGCCATCGAGGAGCGCCTCTGGGACGAGGCGCGCACGCAGATCCCGCTGGTGGCGCAGACGCTCACGCAGTACGCATCACGCATCGAGGCCGCCGCGGGCGCACTCGAGTAGCGCGTCAGCGAAGCGTTCCTGCCCGCCTGTTGCCGCGATGGGGACAGGCGGGCTTATTTTCCACCACATATCTTGCGCGACAAGACGGTATGCATTACAGTGGCGCCCATGACTGGCGAGCACGACACCGCCGGGCGCCGGAGCATCGAGCGCGAGCTGAAGCGCGGCACCGTCGAGCTGATCGTCCTGCACGTCCTCGAGCCAGGCGAGGCCTACGGGTATGAGATTGCCGACAAGCTGGCGGCGCGCACCGACGGGACGCTCGACGTCAAGGAAGGCACCCTCTACCCCGTCCTGTACCGCCTCGAACGGGCCGGCCTGGTCGCTACCCGTTGGGACACGCCCGCTCGCGGTGTGCCGCGCAAGTACTACAGCCTGACCGACGAGGGCCGCCGGGAGCTCGCCGTGCTCACCGGCGAGTGGACGACATTCGTGGATGCCATGGCCCGGCTGCTGGGCCGTGGGGAGGCTTCGTCATGACTGCCACCACCGACAGGTACATCACAAGCGTCCTCGACAACCTCCCCCGCGACCCGCGGATGCGTGAGCAGATTGCCCTCGAGCTCCGCAGCCACATCACCGAACGGGTAGCGCAGGGCGAACAGGAGGCGGACGTCCTGCGCCGCCTCGGCGACGCGCGCGACCTGGCCGAGTCGTACCTGAGCGCGGTTCCCCTGGTCGCCGGGTCGTTCATGGCGCGCGCCGTAGCGAAACTCGTCGATGTCGCGCTGGCGGTGCTGGCGGGCGCCATGGTGCTCGGCGCTGGCGTGCTCGCGGCGTGGGCGGCGGACACGCCGCAGGCCCTGCCGTTCGCCGCGGCGGAAGCGGTCATCTTCGGAGTGCTGGCCTTTCTCGTCTACACGGTCGCCACGGAGGCCAGAGCGGGTGCAACGCTCGGCAAGCGGCTGATGGGTCTGCAGGTGGTACGCGAGTCGGGCGGCCCCATCTCCGTGGGACAGGCGTTCGTGAGGCAGCTGCCGTGGCTGCTGCAGGTCTTCTGGATCGACGTCCTCTTCGTCCTCTTCACCGACCGCAGCCAGCGCGCCTTCGAAGTGCTCTCGAAGACACGGGTCGTCCGCCACGCCGATCGGGCAGGCCGCTGACGACACGCCGGCGGGCGCGTCCCCAGCACATCCTGCAGCCGGGTTGTGAAAGAATCGGCACGTCATGACAGCGCCGCAGAACGACCCCGCCGGACAGACCTTCGACGCGGTGATCGTCGGCTCGGGAGCCTCGGGCGGCTGGGCCGCCAAGCTGCTGACCGAAGCCGGCCTGCGCGTGGCCGTGCTCGAGGCCGGCCGTGCGCTCACCGCCGCCGACTACAAGGAGCACGTTCCCGCCTACGACCTGCCGTACCGCGCGCGCACCAAGCGCCCGCTCGAACGGGAGCGGCCGCGCCAGTCGCAGTCGTACGCCGTGCGCGAGTGGAACGCCGACTGGTACGTCAACGACATCGAAGAACCGTACGTCGACGACTCGAAGCCGAACTTCCTCTGGGTCCGTCCGCGCGTGGTCGGGGGTCGCACGAACATCTGGGGCCGCGGCTGCCTGCGGATGGGCGACATCGACTTCAAGCCCGCGTCACACGACGGCGTCGGCGTCGACTGGCCCTTCGGCTACGACGAGCTGAAGCCCTGGTACGACATGGTCGAGGAGTACGTCGGCGTGTCGGCCATGCCCGAAGGTCTGCCCGAGCTGCCGGACGGCCCGTTCCAGCCGCCCATGGGCCTCACGTGCGCGGAGCTCGAGGCGCGCGCCCGCGTGAAGAAGGTGTTCGGCTACACGCTGACACAGGGACGCACGGCCAACCTGACCCGGCCCATCAACGGCCGCCAGGTGTGTCACTACTGCGGCCCGTGCGAGCACGGGTGCGTGACGCACTCCTACTTCAACGCGGCCTTCACGACGATGGCCGACGCGCTGGGCACGGGCCGGTGCACGCTCGTCACCAACGCGATGGCGTACCAGGTGGTCACCGACCCCGAGACGCATCGCGCGCGCGGCGTGCTCTACATCGACAGGCTCACACGCCAGCCGAAGGAGATCTTCGGCCGGGTCGTCCTGCTGTGCGCGCAGACGCTCGAATCGGTGCGGCTGCTGTTCAACTCGGCGACACGCCAGGCGCCCAACGGCCTCGCGAACTCGAGCGGCGTGCTCGGCAAGTACCTGATGACGCACTTTGCCGGCAACGGCGCCTCGGGTGAGCTGCCCGACGTGATGGTGACGCCGTCCACCGGCGGTCCCGTCCGCCCCTGCGGCACGCTGATGGTGCGCTTCCGGAACCTCCCGGGCCGGCCGGCGATGAAGGACTTCGTCCGCGGGTACGGCATGACGACGTCGGTCGGCGCCGGGTTCGACATGGGCGCCGAGGGTTTCGGCGAGGCGTACAAGGCGGCGATCCGCGAGCCTCGTCCGGCGGTGATGAGCATGTTCGGCTTCGGCGAGTGCCTGCCGTACGAGGAGAACACCTGCACGGTGGACCCCGACACGGTGGACGCCTACGGTATTCCCGTCATCCGGATCAACCTCACCCCGCGCGACAACGAGCTGAAGATGCACCACGACATGGCCGTCGCGGCCGCGGAGATGCTCGAGGGCATCGGCGCGCGCAACATCCAGCTGCGCACCGAGCTGCGGGGACAGGCGCACGAGGTCGGCGCCGCGCGCATGGGGACCGATCCGAAGACGTCGGTGCTCAACCCGTACCTGCAGGCGCACGACGTCCGCAACCTCTTCGTGATGGACGGGTCGTGCTATCCGTCGAGTGCGTGGCAGAACCCGACGCTGACCATCATGGCGATGGCGGCACGGTCGACCGAGTACCTGAAGGAGCAGTTGAGGCGGGGCGACCTGTAGGCGCGCCCGGCGGCATCCCCCGGGCACGCACGCCTCGCGGGCGCGCGCTCGGCGTCAGTCGAGTGCGATCTCGAAGACCCAGGGCCAGTTCTTGCCCGTCACGAACAGGTGGCCCGTGGCCGGGTCGTACGCGATGCCGTTGAGCACGTCCACCTCGGGGCGCGACCGCTCGGTCGGCGTCAGCAGCCCCGAGAAGTCGATCCACGCGGTCACCTCGCCGGTGTCGGGATCGATGCGGGCCACGCGATCGGACGGCCAGACGTTCGCGTAGACGACGCCGTCCACGTATTCGAGCTCGTTCAGCTGTCCGACGGATCGCCCCCGGTCGTGTACCCGTACCCGGCCCTGTTCCTCGAACGTCTCCGGATCCCAGAACCGGAGCGTGTCGGTGCCGTCGCTCATGATGAGCCGCCGCCCGTCGGACGTCAGGCCCCAGCCCTCGCCGGGATACGTAAACGTGCGCTGACGCTCGAACGTCGCGCGGTCGTACACGAACCCGGTGCCGCTCTTCCAGGTGAGCTGCACGATCCGCTCGCCCACGACGACGATGCCCTCGCCGAAGTACTGGGGCGCGAGATCCAGCTGCTGCCGCACCTCGCCGGTCTTGAGCGCCACCCGCCGCAGCGACGACTGCCCCCACTGCCCCGTCCCCTCGTAGAGCTCGCCGTCCACGAACTGCAGCCCCTGCGTGAACGCACCGCGGTCATGCGGGAAGGTGCGAACGATGCGGTAGGCGAGCACCGGCGGAGCTGCCGGCGGACGCGCGGCAGCGGGCGCCGGCCGTGCCGCCTGTGACGCGTCCGCGTCGTTCTCGGGTGCTGGTGCCGACGCGCCGCACGCGACGAACAACGCCAGGCACGCGAGCGCGGCGGGCCACGGCGCACGGACGAAGGGGCGCATCATGCCTGCCAGTAATAGCACGAGCCGCTCACAGGGCCGCTGCCGCGTCGTGGGGCTGCCAGTCGCTGAACTCGCCGTCCACGTGCACGACGTCGATGCCGTGCCGCGCGAGGAGCGCCGCGGCGGCCGCCGCGCGCGCACCGGAGGCGCAATGGACCATCACGGGGCCGTCGGCCTTGAACGTGCCGTCGGTCAGGTGCGCGAGCAGCCGCGTATGCGCGATGTTGAGCGCGCCGGGTACGTGGCGCCCGGCGTACTCGGAGGCTCCCCGGACGTCGAGCACCTGCGCGCGACCTGCCTGACGGCGGCGCTCGAACTCGGCGATGTCGATGGAGGGCAGCGAGCGGAGGGACACGCCGGCGGCAGCCAGCGCGTCGAGCGTCTCGGGCGGCGCCCAGCCGGCAATGTCGTCGTAGCCGATGCGGACGAGCGCACGGACCGCCTCGTCGAGTCCAGACTCGTCGACGAGCAGCACGAGCGGCTGCCCGGGATCCACCATCGACCCGACGATGGTCGGGAAGGCGCGCGAGAGCGGCGCGTGGAAGCTGCCTGACAGGTGCGCCTCGAAGAAGTCGTGGCGGTCGGGACGCGTGTCGACGACCTGCACCTCCGGGGCCCGGCGGCCGAGGGCGTCGGCGTCGAGCCGAGGCGGCGCGGGGAGCCGTCCGAGCAGCGGGGGCCCCTGCTTGTTCAGCTGCTTCATCCGTGCGAAATAGAGCGGCGGTTCCGGCTGGTCGCGCAGGATGAACGACACGAAGGCGTCCAGGCCTTCGTCGGCCTTGCGCAGCGCGGGCGACGTCAGCCGCTCGTAGCCGAACGTGGAGACCGGCACCGCGCCGAGTGCCTTGCCGCACGCGCTGCCGGCGCCGTGACCGGGCCAGACCTGGACGTAATCCTCCACCGGCGCGAGCGCCGAGACGGAGCGGTGCAGCACCTCCGCGGCAGACGCCATGGCGCCGCGCACGCCGACGGCCGACTCGAGGAGGTCCGGCCGTCCCAGGTCACCCACGAACACGAAGTCGCCCGTCGCGACGCCCATCGGCACTGTCGCGCCGGAGCCGGTGTCTGTCACCACGAAGGACAAATGCTCGGGCGTGTGCCCCGGGGTGTGCCAGGCGCGCAGCCTGATGTTGCCGACGTCGAACGTATCGCCGTCACGCAGCAGCATCGCCGCGACGCCGTCCTGCTCCGGCCAGCTGTAGCGCCAGTCGTCGCCGCCCTCCCCCGAGAGGTACACGCGCAGGCCGGGCAACTGCGCGGCCAGCTCGCGGGCACCGGACAGGAAGTCGGCGTGGATGTGCGTCTCGGCCACTGCCACCAGGCGGAGCCCTTCGTGGCCGGCCGCCGCGAGGTACCGGTCCACGTCGCGCTCGGGATCGACGATGAGCGCCTCGCCGGTGCGTTGGCAGCCGATGAGGTACGCGTTCTGCGAAAGCTTGTCGTCGACGATCTGGCGGATCAGCATCGGACCTCCAGTGCGGATGGCGTGGCTCGTGCCAGCCGCGCCGGCTGAAGTGTACCGCGCGACGCGGCGGGTGACGCGCGTGAGATCTGCCGTGCCGGACTGGGACGCAGGGCGGGACGCGTCAGGGATGCCGCTGCTCGGCGGACATCACTGCGCGCGCTGCTGCTGTGGCGCGTCCGAGCCGGCCACCGCCGTCGAACGGACGCGGGGCGGCTCCGAGGGCGAGACGCCCAGGAACTCCGCAAGCTCCTGCTTGTAGCCGGACACGCCCCAGACCTTGCGGTACACGCGCTCGAGCTGATCGCGCGTGACGCGTCGCATTGCCACGCGATTGGCCAGTTGCTCGGTCTGCAGGTACGGGTGATGCGTGAAGATCCACACGTGGCCGAGCTCGTGCGCCACCATCGCCTCGAGCTCGTCGTCGGCGAGCTGCTCCAGGAAGTCCTCCTGCACGGACAGCAGGAACACGCCCGCCCGGCCCTCGACGGGCTGCACCGACGCCACCCGGGGATTCACGTCCACGAGTTCCACGACGACGGACGCGTCGATCTCGAGGGCCACACGCACGAGATCCACGGCGCGCTGCACGCGTGCGGCGCTCGCGTCGGAGTGAGGCGCAGCCGCCGCGGCCCACCGCGCCGTTACCAGCACGAGGGCGACACCGACGAGCCAGCGGGAACGTGGCCACGGCCGCGACGCATCGTGTGGTGTCAGGGTGTCACGTTTACCGACAGGCACGTAATGGTTGCTGATCCATACGCGGAGCCCCCTCCAGCGCGTCGACATCGTCATTCGGCGGAACCTGCGTCTTTCATGCACTTTCCACGGCTGAGCGCAAGCTGGCGCGCCGCTTGCTCTCACAGAAGTCATCACAACGGCCCGTCGCGACCATCGGCGCGACTCGACGGGCCCGGGTACACGTTGCGTCGTTCACATAGAGGAGATGAACCATGAAGCGCATCACCACGACGTTTGCGACGTTTGCCATGTCGGCGGCCTTCCTCACGAGCCCTTCCTGGGCGCTGCAGGATCCGGCGCCGCGGCCCATGCCTGAGGAGCGTCCGGCTCCTGCCGAAAGGTATCGCCAGGCCGCGACCGCCACTGGCGAGCTCACCAGCGTCGATCCCGACGAGATGACCATCACGCTCAAGGGACCCGACGGCAAGGCGTGGTCATTCCGGTACAACGAGGACACCGAGGTGTCCGGAGCCCAGCAGGGCGTCGCGGGCCTCGCCACCCGCACCGGCACCGTCGTGACGGTGCACTTCGAGGGAGAGGGCGAGGAGCGCCTGGCGACCAGGATCGAGGTCGCCGAATAACGCCGGCCCAAACACGTAGGTAACTGCTTACCGGGATGGAAGGGCGGACAGGTAGAACCTGTCCGTCCATGGTACGGGTCTGCGCCGGGCCTGATCAAGCGCAGCCGTGCCGCCCGCCGCTGACGGCGTCCCGGTAAGCAGTGCGAACCGCGCAGAGAACAGGAGGATCATCATGAAACGGTCGCATACGCTCGGAGCAACGTTCGTCCTGACCGGCCTGCTGGCCGCCGGGCCGTCCGTCTACGCCGCGCAGGAACCGATGCCGCGGATGCCGGACGCCGAAGAGCCGGCACGGTCGCAGACGGTGACCGGCGAGCTGCTCGAGATCGACCCTGACAGCATGACCCTGACCATCCGCGCCGCGGACGAGACCGAACTGTCGTTCGCCTACACGCCGCAGACCGTGGTGGTCGGCAGCCAGGAAGGGATCGCCGGACTCTCGACGAGCGAAGGCGTGCTCGTGACGATTCACTACGACGAATCGGGTGGCACGCGCACGGCGACCCGCATCGACGTCGATGAGCGGCGTTAACGAGGCATTCGTGGACGCGTAGCGCGTCGCGGCACTTCTGGCGGCTCCGTTCATTCCCGTCTTCATCCCCCCGCCGCCAGTCACCCGGGCGGGCCGGCACCTGTCGGCCCGCCCGTCGTGCGTCTGCGCCTCGCCGCGAGACGCTTTTCGGCTCGGCGGCTTGTCGGCGTGTCGGCGTGTCGGCACGTCAGCAGGACAGTTCCCCGTCCCTCATGTCTCCTGGTCGGTTTGTGGGCCGAGCGGCGTCCGTCGCCAACGCCACGGCCCCGTGGCATGATGCGTCGCACATGGAGATCGGCCTCTTCTCGTTTGGTGACCTCACGGCTCCGGCAGGCGGCGAGCCTGCCGTCTCGGCGCGACAGCGCCTCGACGACCTGATCGAGGAGATCGTCCTTGCCGACCAGCTCGGCCTCGACGTCTTCGGCCTTGGCGAGCACCATCGCCGCGACTACCTGATCTCCGCCCCGGCGGTGGTGCTGGCCGCCGCGGCCGCACGGACCGAGCGTATCCGGCTGACGAGCGCCGTCTCGGTGCTGAGCTCCGACGATCCGGTCCGCGTGTTCCAGGCGTTCGCCACGCTCGATCTGCTCTCGCACGGCCGTGCCGAGATCATGGCGGGCCGCGGCTCGTTCACCGAGTCGTTCCCGCTCTTCGGCTACGACCTCCGCGACTACGACGTCCTGTTCGCCGAGAAGCTCGACCTCCTGCTGCGGCTCCGCGACGACGAGCGGATCCGCTGGTCTGGCCGGCACCGCCCGTCCATCGACGGACGGGGCGTGTACCCGCGTCCGCTCCAGCAACCGCTGCCCGTATGGATCGCCGTAGGCGGCACGCCGGCGTCGGTCGTCAGGGCCGGCACGCTCGGGCTGCCGCTGGCGGTGGCGATCATCGGCGGCATGCCGGAACGCTTCGTGCCGCTGGTGGACCTGTACCGCCGCGCGGCCGCCGAGGCCGGCCACGCGGGCCCGGCGGCGACGGCCGTCGGCATCAACGCCCACGGCTTCATCGCCGACACGTCGCAGGCGGCTGCCGACGCCGCGTGGCCGGCGCATTTCGACACGATGGGCCGCATCGGCCGTGAACGCGGCTGGCCGCCGCCGACACGCGAGCACTTCGAACGGGAACGTGAGCCCCGCGGCGCGCTGTTTGTCGGCAGCCCGCAGCAGGTCATCGACAAGCTGCTGTTCCTGCACGAGCTGTTCGGCTACCAGCGTTTCCTGATGCAGATGACCGTCGGGACGATGCCGCACGCCGAGGTCATGCGTTCGATCGAGCTCTTCGGAACCGTCGTCGCACCGGCCGTCCGCAAGGCGACGGGAGCCGGCGCGTGGCAGGCCTGACGCTCGGCTTCCTGTCGCACGTCCTCGCGGGTCTCTCTCCCTTCTTCGTCGCCGGTGTGATCGGCAGGGCCGGACTGCTTCCGGGCACCGCCCTCGTGTATGCGTGCGGCGCGCTGCTCCTCGGCGCAGCGCTCGTGCTGCGTACAGTCTCGCGGCCGTTCCTTGCCGAGACCCGGGCGTTCGCCGGCCCGGGGATGCGACAGCTCGTGCTCGGCAGCCTGGCCGGCTTCCTCGTCGCGGGCGTCAGCTACTATCACGGCCTCGTCGAGAGCTCGAGAGTCGCCGAGTACGTCTTCCTCACGCGACTCGACTGGCTGGTGCAGGCGCCGGTGGCGCTGCTGGTGCTCGGCGAGGCGTGGACGCGGCGCGCGCTGGCCGGCGCGGCTCTCGCCCTGGGCGGCGGCCTCATCCTCACCTGGTCGGGCGCCATAGGCGCGGACGGCCTCCTCTTTGCCGCGGCCTACATCGTCGCGTCACTGATCGGTTACCTGTGTGCCGCGCCGGTGACGCGGGCACGAGGCCTTCGCGGGGCGCTGACGCTGACGTTCTGGCGGCACTGGACGAACACCGCGGGGTTCGTCGCGCTGGCAGCCGGCGCCGGCACGCTGGGTACCGGCACCGCGGACGCGACGCTCACGCCAGCCACCCTGGCTCTGGCAGCGACGAGCGGCGTCGTCCTCATCGGCCTGTTCCTCGCGCGGTTCGCGGCGCTCACGCGCGTGCCGTTGTGGGTGCTGTCGGCGCAGGCGCCGGTGCAGGCGCTGGTCGCCGTCGGCGCCTCACTCGCGACGGAGGGATGGCTGCCGCTCACCAGCGGCGTCGCGATCGCCCTCATCGTCACAGGGGAATGGCTGGTGACGGCGCGGCCGGCGCGGCGTTGAGGGCGTGGCTTACCAGCGGGCGGGCCAGTCGTCGGACGCGCTGCGCGCCTGCCGCAGGTAGGCGTCGAGGCGGCGCGTCACCTCGGGCTGGCTCGCCGAGACGTCACGCCGCTCACCCGGGTCGTGATGCAGGTCGAACACCTGCAGCGGTGCGTCCGGCGCGCTGCTGCGATGGCCCTTCCAGCGTCCGCCGAGCAGCGCGGCCTGGCGGAAGCCGCCCTCGTGGAACTCCCAGTACAGCAGCTCGTGCGAGCGCTGCCGACCGCCCTCGCCGCGCAGCGCAGGCAGGAAGCTGATCGAGTCGAGGCCATCGGGGAGCCTGGCGCCGCTCAGCTCGGCTGCCGTCGCGAACAGGTCGCCGAAGTACCCCACGTGCGGCGACTCGGCCCCTGCCGGCACCGTTCCCGGCCACCACGCAATGGCAGGCACCCGGATGCCCCCATCACTGAGACTGCGCTTGATGCCGCGATACGGTCCCGACGGCTCGAAGCGCGACAGGTCGTGCCCCGACTCGTCGTGCGGGCCGTTGTCGCTCGTGAAGAACACGAGCGTGTCCTCTTCGAGGCCGAGCAGGTGGAGATGGTCGAGCAGGCGGCCGACCGCCGTATCCAGCCGCGTGATCATCGCGGCGTGGCCCTTGTCCTGGTCGGGCCAGTCTTCGCCGGCATACGGCCCGAAGTCGGGGACGTGGGCGCCGTTCTTCAGCGCGCGGTAGCGCTCGTTGTTGGCGTGGGGCGTGACGGGGCTCCAGTAGAGGAAGAACGGCCGCTCCTGATGGTTGGAGACGAACCGCAGGGCCTCGTCCACGAACAGGTCGTCCGCGTAGAGCACCCCGTCTTCCGCGTAGCCCGCGCCGTCCGGCCCGACGGGCGTGATCTCGTTCGGCAGCGAAAGCCGGGTCTCGTTACGCCAGAGGAAGCTCGGGAAGTGGTTGTGCGCGTGCCGCTGGTTCAGGTAGCCGAAGAAGTAGTCGAAGCCCTGCCGCCGCGGCAGGCCCGTGTCGGCAGCTCCTACGTCGCCGAGTCCCCACTTTCCGACGAGCGCCGTCGCGTAGCCGGCCTGCTGGAGCATGCGCGCCACGGTGAGGTCATCAGGCCGGAGCGCCTGCGCCTCGGGGTTGTCGGCGCCGGCGTTTCCGCGCACGCGCGTATGGCCGTGATGCAGCCCCGTCATCAGCACCGACCGTGACGGCGCACAGACGGTCGCGCCAGCGTAGAACTGCGTGAAGCGCAGCCCTTCGCCCGCCATGCGGTCGAGGCGCGGCGTCCGGATGACCCGTTGCCCGTACACGCCCACCTCGCCGTAGCCGAGATCGTCTGCCATCACCCAGATCAGGTTCGGACGACGCTGGGCGGTGTCCGCGTGGGCGAGGCAGGCTGTCGCCAGCACGCAGATGAGCAGGCGGAGGCGCATGACGGACAAGTCTAGCGCGACGCCCTGCCGGCGTCCTGCCCACTGTGAGAGGCGCACGGTCGATGGCGACCGGCCGCGCCCGTTCGAGGTGCCGCTGCCACGGTGCGCCCGGGTGGCGCGCGTTGTGCACCTTTCAGAGGCATGAGCATGCTACGTCTGCATACCCGTTCGCGTGTCCTGCTGCCTGCCCTCTGTCTCTCGGTGGGCCTCGTCTGGGGTTGTGGTGGGAACGACACTCCCGAGGTGACGGAGATCCCCGCCGACGAGGTGCCCCCGCCCGCTGACGTGCCAGCGGCTCAGGAGACGACCGTGGTCGGCTGCCTGCGCGCCGGCCAGACGCCAGGCACGTTCGTTCTGGCCGCGCTGCCCGACGGCATGGGCGCGGCCGCGGATCGCACCACGCGAGGGCAGGTGACGACCTACACCTACATGCTGGTCGGCGAAGGGCTCGAGCAGCACGTCGGCCAGCAGGTGAGCGTGCGAGGCACGATTGACGAGGCGGCCGACGTCGAGGTCGAGAAGCGTACCGAAACCGAAGGTCCGCCGACGCGCGTGGAGGGCGACGAAGTTACGCCAACGGTGGAGGTCGAGGAAGAGGCCCTCATCGACGTCCGGCGGATGCGCGCGTCCGTCGTCGAGCCGACGGGCGAGCGGTGCGGCACCGGCAACTGACCGAGCGCGCCGCGCTAGGACGTTGTGTGCGTCGAGGGACCGTCGTGCGACGGCGTACGCCGTGCCGCGTCCGGATTGCTCAGCAGCCGTTCGACCTCGGTTGTGTCGACGGGCTTGGTCATGTGGACGTCGAAGCCGGCCGCCCTGGCCCGCGCGACGTGCTCCGGCGCGCCCCATCCGGTGAGCGCCACCAGCAGGCTGCGCTGTGTCGGCTCCGACCGGCGCAGCCGCTGCGCCACTTCGTACCCGCTCATCACCGGCAACCCGATATCGAGGAAGACGACGTCGGGCGCGAAATCCCTGGCGGTCGTCAGGGCGTCCGGGCCGGCGAATGCCGTGCGCACGTCATGGCCGTGCATGCCGATGAGCATGCCGAGCATTTCGGCGCTGTCGCGGTTGTCGTCCACCACCAGCACCTTCAAACACTGCGTTGACCCCGACGTCACGACTTCCTCCTGAGGCGCGGGCTCCGGCCGCGCGACGAGGACCGGCAGGCGCACCTCGAACGTGCTGCCGCACTGCGGTCCCTGGCTGCGAACGACGACGGCTCCGCCGTGCATCTCGGTGAGCTGCCTGACCAGCGTCAGCCCGATCCCGAGGCCGCCGTCCGAACGAGGCGATGGCCCGCGGATCTGGCCGAACATCTCGAAGATCACCGGCAGCTGCTCGGCCGACAGGCCGATGCCCGTATCGGTGACCGCAATGACGACGTCGTCGCCGCCCAGCGTCGCCGCCAGCCGGATCTCACCGCCGTCCGCGGTGTACTTCGCGGCGTTGGTCAGCAGGTTCGAGATCACCTGCGACAGCCGCGTCGGGTCGCCGTGGAGCGGCACCGGGGTCTCGGGCAGGGTCACCGTGAGTGTATGCCGCGCGGCGTCGATGGCGGGACGGCTGACGTCGATGGCGTCGCGGACCACCGTGTCGAGCATTACGCGGCTCTTCTTGAGCTCGAGCTTCCCGCGGCTGAGGCGTGAGACGTCGAGCAGGTCGTCCACGAGGCGCACCATGTGCCCCATCTGCCTCGTCATCACGGTGCGGACGTGCGCCCCTTCGGGCGAGCGCGAGTCGGTGCGCGCGAGCACCTCCAGCCCGGTCCTGATCGGCGCGAGCGGGTTGCGCAGCTCGTGGGCGAGCGTCGCGAGGAACTCGCTCTTGCGCTGGTCCGACTCCTGGATGCTGCGATAGAGGCGGGCGTTGTCGATCGCGACCGCCACACGTCGTGCGAGGTCGCTCGCGACGGTGAGCTCGACGTGGGTGAAGTTGCGTGCCGAGTCGGTGACGTAGAAGGCGATGACGCCCATCACTTCGCCCCGCACCACCAGCGGTACGCCGAGGTACGACCGCACGCCGAGGTCGCGCAGCCGGCGGAGCGGGCCGCTGTGGGTCGGATCGGCGTCGAGCAACTCGGTGGCGACGTTGCCGACGACCTCCGCCTCGCCGGTGCGCAGCACGCGCTCGAGGCAGTAGTCCTCGGCGGCGTGGATGGCCCTGGCGGCGTGGCCGGCCCTGGCGGCGCGGGCGTCGATGCGCCGCCGCTCGGTGCCGTCGGCGACCTCGATCACGCAGCGGTCGGCAAACGACTCGACGGCCAGCTGGGCGATGCGGTCGAGTGCCCGCTCCGAGTCGCTGAGGTCGTGCAGCGTGGCGCTGGCGTCGGCCAGGAACCGCGCCCCGAGTCCGGCCCGATGGGTCTCGGTGACGTCGCGCGAGACGGCGAGCACGCGCTGTACCTGCTCGCCGCTGCCGAGCGGCGTCGCGACCACGTTCCACCAGCGCGGTTCGCCCGTCTGCGTCGGGCAGTAGCCCTCGAAGCGGGCACTGCGGCCCTCGAGCACCTCGGCAAACACGTGCGCGGCGGTCACCCTGTCGTCGCCGCTCCAGAACGTGCGCCAGTCACGGCCGCGCACCGTCTCGAAGTCGTCGATGGCGAACTGCCGCATGCCGACGGCGTTCATCGACTGTACGCGGGCGTCGCGGTCGAGCACGGTGATGCAGTCGGGGCTGTGCTCGATCAGCTGACGCATGAACGCTTCGCTCTCGCGGCGCAGCGCGTCGGCGCGGTTGCGCTCGGTCAGGTCCTGGATCGAGCCCACCATGCGATAGGCGGTGCCGTCGGGATGACGGAGCACGCGGCCGCGGTCGAACACGCAGGCATACGCGCCGTCGGCCCGGCGGAAGCGGTACTCGCAGCGCCACGAGCTGTCGCCACGCGTGAGCGCCGACAGGAGGTTCTCGTGCGCCCGCTGGCGATCGGCGGGATGGATGCGGTCGAGCCACCACCGCATGTCGGTGACGGTCCCTGTATCGGTGTGTCCGAACGCCGTGGCGAGCCCGTGATTCCAGGTGATCGCGCCTGTGGCCAGATCCCAGTCCCAGATGGCGTCGTTGGCCGCGTCGCCAATGACGCGGTAGCGCTCTTCGCTCTCGCGCAGCGACGCTTCCACGCGGGCGCGTTCGATGTGACTGCCCGAACGCTCGGTGACGGCCTTCACCAGCGTGATCTCGACAGGCGTCCATATCCGAGGTCCGGTGGTGTGCACGATGACCAGGGCGTGCAGCTGGCCGCCTTTCATCAGCGGGCAGCAGATGATCGCGCCGACACCTGCCGCGCGGAACGCCTCGCGCGCCACGTGCGTGGCGACCTCGGCCTCGACGTCGCACAGCACGAGCGCCCGGCCGGCACGCAGCTGCGAGGCCGCGTCGGGTCCGTAGGCGTCGAGCCGATGCACGTCGCCGACCGACGACGCCGCTGTGGACCAGTCCTGCCTGATGACGAAGGTGCCGTCCTCGTCGAGGTCGGCGTATGCGCACCGGGTGACGCCGAGGTGCTCGCCGAGACGCCGTGTGGTGATCGCGATGACGTCGGCGGCCGTGACCGCCGCCTGCGCCGCCACGGACAGCGCATCGAGGAAGCGGAGGCTCTCGGCGGCCGCGCGCTCGCTCGTCACGTCGATGGTCGTGCCGACGAACCTGGCCACGACACCGTGCTCGTTCAGGACGGCGCGTCCACGTGCCGCGACGTGGCGCTCGACGCCGTCCTCCTGGCCTATCGTGCGGTATGCGATGTCGTAGGGCGGACCGTCGGGCGCGATGGCGGCCTTGACGGCAGCGTCCACGCGCTCCCTGTCGTCCGGGTGCAGCGTGTCGAGGAATGCGTCGTACGTGTTGAGCTCGGCGCCGGGCGCTACGCCGAGGTGCCGCCTGGCGGCGGCGTCGCAGAAGAGGGTTCCCGTCGCGGGGTCCACGTCCCACGTGCCGATGTCCGCAGCGGTCGTCGCGAGGCGCAGGCGCTCTTCGCTGACGCGCGAGCCGTCCCCCGGCGACGGGGCCGGCTGCGGAGGTCGCGCATCGGCCGCTGGCGGCGCCCCGCGGGACGGCGGCCGGCTGCGGTGCGCAGACGTTGGGACCTGTAGGCGCGGCACGACGTTCGGAAGCATACTCCGGTGGGCCCGCCGTTTCGAGCATTGCCGCAATCGACACGTCGATCGCGCGCCGGGGCCGCAGGTGGGGTATCGTGCGCGACGTATGGACGACCAGCCATCAGATCCGCGCCCCACGCACCGGACGCGACGACAGTTCCTCCAGGCCGCAGCCGTCACCGGCGTCGTGCCGTTGCTGCACCACACTGCGGGCGCCGCTGGCGTCTCGGGCGGTGGGGGGACGGTCGGCTGGACCGGCGCCGGCGGGACGAGCGTCGGCGGGACGAGCGGCGGCGGGGCGCTCCAGGCGGCGAATGCCGCGGCCACCGGGTCGGACGTCGGGTCGCTGTGGCCGTTCATCGAGCGGCAGGCGCTCTCCAGCCCCTTCCCGCTGTCGTTCCTCCAGGGCCGGTTTTCGTCGGTGGACGACTGGCGCGCCGTCGCCAGGGGCAAGGTGCTCGAGCTGCTGCACTACGCGCCGGAGCCCTGCGATCCTGCCGCGGAGACCGTCGAGCAGGTGGACTGCGGCGACTACGTGCGCGAGCGGGTCTGGTTCAACACGGCCCCGGACGTCCGCGTGCCGGCATTCGTCCTCGTGCCGAAGGGCCTCACCGGGAAGGCGCCCGCCATTGTCGCGCTGCACGATCACGGCGGGTTCTATCTCTGGGGCAAGGAGAAGATCGTGGCCGTGGACGGCGAGCATCCGGTGCTCACCGACTACCGTGCGCGCTACTACGGCGGCCGCAGCATCGCCGTGGAGCTCGTGCGTCGGGGCTACATCGTCGTCGTGATCGACATGTTCTACTGGGGCGAACGTCGCATGCTGCTCGACGATGACGGGGCGGACTGGCGCGAGCGTCCGGTCACGCTGCCGGCCGAGCGCATCAACGCGTTCAACTCCCGTGCGGGACAGTCGGAGCAGCTGGTCGGCCGCACCATCTTCGCGGCGGGGTTCACGTGGGCGGGCGTGCTGTGCTGGGACGACATCCGCACGGTGGATTACCTGTGCAGCCGGGCCGACGTGGATCCGGAGCGGATTGGCTGCGTGGGGTTGTCGGTCGGCGGCTTGCGCACCGTGTATCTCACGGCGCTGGACGAGCGGATCAAGGCGGGCGTGGCGGTGTGCTGGATGACGTCGTTTCCGTCGCAGCTGCGGCGGCACGTCCGCAACACGATCGGTCACACGAAGGTCATCCCCGGGCTGTACCGGCACCTCGACTACCCGGACGTGGCGGCGCTGGCGATGCCGCGGCGCCTGTTCGTGATCAGCGGCGCGCGGGACGGCCTGTTCACGCGCGAAGGGATGGATGGGGCCTTCGAGACGTTGCAGGCGAGTTATGCGAAGGCGGGGGTGCCCGACCACTGCCGGACGCGGATGTTCGACAGCCCGCACCAGTTCAACGAGGAGATGCAGGCCGAGGCGTGGGCCTGGTTGCGGGAGGGGGTCAGGTCTCGAAACTGACGGTGGTTGGGGTCAGGTCTCGATTTGAGCGGGTTTGGGGTCAGGTCTCGCGACACCCACGTTCCGGGATGTCGCGAGACCTGACCCCACAAACGCGCGTTCTCGAGACCTGACCCCAACCTTCTGTCAGTTTCGAGACCTGACCCCCAACACCCGCCGTACGCCGTCCACGCCGACGGCGACGGCCGCCTGCATCCCCATCGCAGCCGCGGCCTCGACGTTCGCCGGCGAGTCGTCCAGGAAGAGCACCGCGCCCGGCGCCACGTCGAGCCGCGCCAGCGCCGCCTCGTACATCTCGCGCGCAGGCTTCCGATAGCCGACCTCGTGCGACGAGAGCGCGACCTCGAACGCCGACGACAGCCCGCACTCCTCCACCAGCCTGGCCCAGTGCAGCGGATTCGAGTTGCTGAGCGCGGCCAGCCGGTAGCGCGGACGCAGCTCCTCGAGCAGCTCCCGCGCCCCCGGCAGAAACCCGCGCGCCCACGAGCGGTACTCCGCCAGGAACGCGTCGCGTGCCACGCCGATCTGCCAGTCGCGCATGAACGCGTCCGCGAATGCGTCGACGTCGAGTGCGCCGCTCCCGAACGCCAGCGAATGCGGACATCGCTGCCACCGCGCCTCGATCTCCGCAGTCGGCACCGGCGCCGGCAGCAGCGTCGCGAGACCCTCGGCACCGCCGAAGTCCACCAGCACGCCGCCGAGATCGAACAGCAGCACCTCGACCTTCTCGCTCATGCATCCTCCCCCGCCGCCGCACCGGGCACGCACAGCGCCAGCAACCGGTCGTGAACCTCCGTCGCCGCGATGGGCGCCTCCGTCTCCCCGGTCCCGATGAGCACCGGCCAGTCGTCGCTGTTCGCCGGACACACGCCATGCGAGCCGCCGACGAGCGACGCGTCGAGCGGGATGACGTCCATGAGCATACGGAAGCCCATCGCCTTCTGCGCCAGCCGCCACGCGACGCGAGCTTTCGGCAGCGTCAGCGCCGGGTCGAGGAACAGCTCGGCCGGGTCGTAGCCGTACTTGCGATGGATGTCCACGCACCGCGCGAAGTCCGGCGCCCGCCCGTCGTCCTCCCAGTAGTAGTAGGTGAACCAGGCGTCCTCGTCCGACAGCGCCACCAGGTCGCCCGCACGCGGATGGTCGAGGCCGATCTCGCGCTTGCCCGCCGTGTCGAGCACGGCTGCGACGCCTTCGACATCCTCGACCGCCGCGCGCACCTCGTGCGCGATTGCCGGGTCGTTGACGTACACGTGCGCCACCTGGTGATCGGCAATCGCGAACGCGCGGCTCGCACCGCAGTCGAGCAGCTCGCGCCCGAGCTCCTCCTTGATCGTGATCCACCCCCGCGCACGGAACAGACGGTTCAGCGCTATCGTCCGCCTGACCCTGGTGATGCCGTACTCGGACACGATCACGGGCCGCACGCCGCGCCTGCGATAGAACGCCATCAGGTCGCCGACGACGCCGTCGATGGCGCGGTACTGCGCCGGCAGCCGCGCGTCGTCAGGACCGTATCGCTGCAGGTCGTAGTCGAGATGCGGCAGGTAGACGAGCGCCAGGTCGGGCCGGTGGCGCTCCTCGATCCACTGCGCCGACCGCGCGATCCACGCGCTCGAGTCGATGCCGGCGAGCGGGCCCCAGAACGCCGGGAACGGAAACGCCCCGAGGTCGCGCTTGATCTCCTCGCGCAGCGGCATCGGGTGCGTGTAGATGTCGAACACCTTGCGGCCGTCGGCGGGATACATCGGCCTCGGCGTGATCGACCAGTCGGCGCTGGAGTACATGTTGTACCACCAGAACAACTTCGCGCACGTGAAGCCGGGACGTCTCGCACGCGCCCGCTCCCACAGCTTCGGCCCGCCCACGAGGTGGTTGGACTGCTTCCAGAAGTGGTGCTCGGCAAGCTCGCGATTGAACCAGCCGTTGCCGACGATGCCGTGCGCGGACGGCAGCGTGCCCGTCAGGTAGGTCGCCTGCGCGCTGCACGTGAGCGCCGGCACGACGGGCCGCACCCGCGCCAGCCCGCCCTCGCGCGCCGCGGCGAGCAGGTTGGGCGTGTGCTCTCCCAGCACGCGCGGCGCGAGCCCGACGACGTCGATGACGGCAAGGCGTTCAGCCATGGCCGTAACGGGCAGCCAGCGTGTCGATCGCCGCGTCCACGTGCACCGCGTCCATGGTGTGGACGTCCACCTGGTCGCCTATCGCGCGAATCATCGGAATCGTCAGCCGTCCGCCGAGGTGCTCGCGGAACTCCTCGAGCCCGTCGAGCAGCGTGCGGCGGCCGGTCTCGCCGCGTACCTGGAGCGCCGGGTGGTACAGCGCGAACCCGATGGCCGTCAGCACCTGCAGCACCCGGTCTGCCGTCTGCTCGTCGAGCAGCCCCACGCGCACCGCGTAGACGACGTCGAGGGCGACGCCCATCGCGACGGCCTCGCCGTGGCTGACGGCAAATCCCGTCATCTGCTCCAGCTTGTGCGCGGCCCAGTGGCCGAAGTCCAGCGGACGCGCGCTCCCGCGCTCGAACGGATCCCCGCCTGTCGCGATGTGCTCGAGGTGATGGCGCGCGCTGACGCGCACGACCGCTTCGAGTACGTCCGGCTCGAAGGCGGCCAGCGCCTCGACCCGCGCCTCGATGGCGTCGAAGAACGCCGCATCGCGGATGAGCGCCACCTTCACCGCTTCGACGAGACCTGCCCGCCTGTCGCGCGGCGACAGGCAATGCAGGAACGACGCGTCGTTGACGACGGCATGCGGCACGACGAATGTGCCGAGCCAGTTCTTCTTGCCGAACAGGTTGACGCCGTTCTTCACCCCGATCCCGCCATCCGCCTGGCTGAGGCTCGTCGTCGGCACGCGCACGAGCGGGATGCCGCGATGCGCGGTCGCGGCGGCAAAGCCGACCATATCGAGCACGGCGCCGCCGCCTATCGCCAGCACGTACGAATGGCGGCACAGATGCGCAGCGTCGATGGCGGCCCACACACGCTCGAGCGCCGCCCTGTCGTTCTTCACGGGCTCGCCGCCGCGAACGGCAACCGGCGCCGCGGCAAGCCGCACGTCGTCACGCCACGCGTCGAACCACGCCGTGATGCGCGCCGACATGTCGGGCCGGACGCCCGCAAGGCCCTCGTCCCAGCACACGAGCACGCGCGGCACGATGCCCGCGTCGCGCGGCGTCAGCACGCGCGTGAGCGTGGCGTTCTCCGGCGCGAGCACGTCGCGCGTGAACAGCAGCCGCAGCGGCTGCTCGATGACGACGGGGCGCGCGATCTCGTCGTACGAGAGATCGAGGCCCGAGGCCGGCGACCCGAGAGGGAGAGGGAGGGACACGGACACGACCACATTCCTTACGTAGAAGCTGCGCGCCGCTGCGCAGCACGACCCAGCGGCACGGCCATCGCGCTCGCGACGGCCGGCAGCCACGCGCCGACCAGTGCCATCGCCGCGGCGTCGAGCCACGGCATCGCACGCAGCAGCCGGCCGACCCACCGGCCGAGCACCGCGGCAGGGGCGCCGGGCCAGTACTCGGCGCGCGCGATCACGCTGACACCCACGATGTAGAGCGACAGCGCGCCGGCCCATATGAGGACTGCCGTCGTGAATGCCTGGCCGGGCACCGACGCGACGGTCAGGCCCAGGAAGGCGCGGCAGGCAGCCATCAGCACCACCGAGCCTGCCCAGCGCTTGTGCACCCAGTCGTACGCCACGATGGCCGCAGCCATCGCTGCCGCCCACGACGGCGAGGCCCCGAGGCCCGCGACGAACGCCGCCACGCCCGACGCGAGCAGCAGTCCGCCGCCCCAGGCGGCTGCCGTCCGCGTGACGAGGCCCGAAGGAATCGCGCGGTCGGGCCTGTGCCGTCCGTCGAACGTCGCGTCGAAGACGTCGTTCAACGTGGCGCCACCAGCGTAGGCCAGCGTGGCGGCCAGTGTCGCGGCAAGCCAGAGGCCCGGCGGGGGCCACCAGGCCATCATCGACGCGGCGGGGACGTCCGCGGCCTGCACGAGCGGCCCCGAGAGCACGAGCGCCGCGAGCACGTTGCTCCAGACCGAGGGGAAGTTCCCCGCACGCGCGAGGTCGAGCCACGCGCGGCCCCGGGATGCGGGCCGGGGCATCGACGGCGACGTCATGAAGGCGTTGGCGCCACCGCGTCAGCCACGCGCTGCGCCAGGGCGCGGTCGGCGAGGCCGCGGCTGGCGAGCGCGTCGAGCGTCCAGGCGTACTCGGCGACGAGCTGATCCTCGATGCCGATGCGCAGCGCCGGCGGCAGGACTTCCCAGGTGTAGGTCTCCATCTCGAGATGCGCGCAGGCCGACGGATGGGCCGTCAGCCAGTCGATCGCGTCCTCGAGATGGTCGCGCGTGTCGCGGAACGGCGCGCCGGGCGACGCGTGCAACGGCACGTGGAAGTGCACGCGCCATTCCTCGTCGTCGCGGATGGCGGCCACGTCGGCCAGCGCGTCGGGCAGGTCCACATAGCGGCGATGTACCTCCCGGGTGCCGGGCCGGCCCGCCACGACCTGATGCAGGTACGTGGGCTCGACGAAGGCGCCGAGCGCCGCGCGTCCAGCGTCGTCCGGCCTCACGCGCAGCGCGGAGCTCAGGTGCAGCTTGCTCAACCGCAGTCCGGCGTCCGTCAGCCCGTCGAGCGCGACGCGCGCGTCCTCGAACTCCACGGCCAGGTGGCAGCAGTCGTAGTTGACACCGACGACGCGGCGCCAGCGTCCGGCGTCGGAATCACGTGCGTCCCACTCCTCGAAGAAGGCGAGCGTCTCTGCGGACGTCTCGAGCACGCAGAGCGGTTCGGGCTCGAGCCCCAGCGACAGGTCGTGGCCCGTCCGTTCCGCCAGCGCCTCGATGTGGCGCGCGCAGGCAGCGAGGTTGCCGAACACGGCGGCGCGATGCGCCTCGTCGCGCGCGAATCCCTTGAACGACACGGGGACGGTGCTCACGCTGCCTGGCACGCCTGGCGGCAGGAGATCCACGAGCAGGTCGAACAGGAGCCGCGTGTAGTCGAGCCGTTCGGCGGTGGCCCAGTCGGGCGCGTAGACCTGCTCCTTTACGCGCGTGCCGTGGAAGCTGCCGTAGGGAAAGCCGTTGACGGTGAAGACGTAGCTGTCGTGCGTGTCGAGCCAGCGCCTGAAGTCGCGCAGCGTCGCGGGTGCCGACAGCTCCCGCGCCGCCCGGGCGCCAAGCCGCAGGCCTATCGCATACGGCTCGCCGGGTGCCACGCGCCGCCGGACGGCATCCGTATGGCGTTCGAGCGTCGCGAAGGTCTCGGGCCAGCTGTCGCCGCGGTGGACGTTCGTGCAGTAGGCGAGGTGGAGACCGTGCGCGAGCTTCATGCGCCGTCCTGCGCCCCGACCCGGAACTTCGGGCACTGCGAGAGGAACTCGTGCGGATTCCCGAACAGCAGCGTGTCGACGCGCTCCGCGTCGTATCCGCGCCGTCGCAGCTCCAGCGCGGTGCGCGGGACGGCCAGCGGGTCGCTCACGCCCCAGTCGCAGGCGCTGTTCAGCCAGAGCCGCTCGCCGCCGGTGATCTCGACGATGTCCACCGCGCGGGCGGGCGAGGCCTTCGAGTCGGGATACAGCGTGATGCCGGCCCAGAAGCCGGCGTCGAGTACCGGCCGCACCGTGTGTTCCTCGACGTGGTCGATGATGACACGCCCCGGCTGCACGCCGGGATGTGCGCGCAGCACGTCGAGGATCAGCCGGGTGCCCTTGAGCTTGTCTTCGAGATGCGGCGTATGCACCAGGATCAGCTGATCGTGTTCCACCGCAAGCTCGATGTGCTGCTCGAGCACGTGCAGCTCGTTGCGCGTGTTGCGGTTGAGCCCGATCTCGCCGATGCCGAGCACGCCGGCCGCGTCGAGGAACTCGGGGATGATCGCGAGCACCTCGCGCGCCAGTCCGAGGTCCTCGGATTCCTTCGGGTTCAGACAGAGCCAGCAGTAGTGCGGCAGCAGGTACTTCGCGGCCCGGGCCGGCTCGTAGATGGTCAGCTGGCGGAAGTAGTCACGGAAGCCGTCGACCGAGCCCCTGTCGAAGCCCGCCCAGAACGCCGGCTCGCAGACCGCCTGGCAGCCGGCCGTCACCATGGCCTCGTAGTCGTCGGTCGTGCGGCTCACCATGTGGCCGTGCGGCTCGATGTATCGCATGGCGCGTCAGGCGGGGCCCTGCCAGGCCCCGAAAGCGGCCTTGCCGGTGGACACCTCGTCGGGCTCGCTGGTGGGATCGCTCAGTGCCTCGAGCACGCGACGGGCGCGCTCGGGACCGCCGTCGGCCATCACCTGCACGGCCTGCCGCAGGGCGGCGCAGCGGAAGTCGTCGGCCACGCCGTGGCGCTCCACGCGGTCGAGGAACGCCGCCACCTCGAGCAGCTTCGCGCGCGCCGGCACGAACCCGTTGTCGACGATCGCGCGGCCCACGGCTGTCGGCGCTTCCGTCAGGTCCGCTGATGGGGTCTTCGTCTCGTCCATCGCCTGCCTTCATTGTATGCCGCGGCATCCGGCAGCCTCTGCCGGGCGCCCCCGCGCGCGGCAGCGCCGCACGGTCGAATCCGGGCATCCGCTATCGGAGGATCTGCCGCACGGGATCGGGCAGCAGGCGTGTGGACAGCTTCCAGCACGTGCCGCAGTCCGGGCAGTCGTAGGCGTAGATGGGCCGCTGCGGCATGGACGCCGCCTGCGTCCGGAAGGCGCCCGACCCCATTTCCGTGCCGACGTGAACGAGTGCCGCGCCGCAGTCAGGACACTCGGCCGCGGGGGCGGCTGGAGGATCGCTCATCGGAGCAGGATATAGGAGCGGGAGAGCGGGCAGAGCTGACGAGGACCGGAGGAAGGGAGGAGTGAAGGAACGGAGGAGCAGGAAGGGAGGAAGGGAGGAGCGAAGGAACGGAGGGGGAGGAGCGGAGGAGGAACGGAGGCGGATTGAGCTGGCTCAAGCCCGCAGCGAGTTTGACCTCCAGTCACTCACGGCGCCCGATCCTCGTCCCATCCTTTCCTCCCCTCCTCCCCTCCCTTCCTCCGCTCCTCCCTTCCTCATCCTCCATTCCTTCGCTCCTCCCTTCCTCCGGTCCTAGAGAGCACTCGTAACGTAGAATCCCCTTCAACGAGGGAGCAGCAGGATGACGGATTCAGCGAGCACACCTCGCCTGGGCCGACGAGCGTTCGTCCAGGCGGTGTCCGGCGCGGCCGCGTGGCCGGTGGCGCGCCGCGCAGCGGCGCAGCCGGCCGGCGACAGGCGTCAGGGTCCGGCGCGCATCCGGTTCGGAGTCATCGGCGTCAATCACGGACACATCACCAGCATGTCGAACGCCGTCATCCGGGGCGGCGGCGAGCTCGTGTGGCTCTACGCGAAGGAGCCCGACCTGGCGAAGGCCTTCCTCGAGCGCTTCCCCACCGCGAAGCTCGCGCGCAGCGAGGCCGAGGTTCTCGAGGACGGCTCGATCCACGCCGTGCTGAGCGCAGCCATCCCCGACGAGCGTGCGCCGCTCGGGATACGCGTGATGCAGGCCGGCAAGGACTACATCGTCGACAAGCCGGGAATCACGTCGCTCGAGCAACTGGCGGAGGTGCGCCAGGTGCAGGCAGCGACGGGCCGCATCTACTCCATCGTCTACAGCGAGCGCCTCGAGCACCGCGCGACGGTCAAAGCCAGCGACCTCGTGCGTGACGGGGCGATCGGCCGGGTGATTCAGACGGTGGGCCTCGGACCGCACCGCATGAACACGCCCTCCCGGCCGGCGTGGTTCTTCGACAAGGCCCGCTTCGGCGGCATCCTGTGCGACATCGCGTCGCACCAGGCCGACCAGTTCCTGCACTTCACGGGCTCGACGAGCGCCGAGGTGCTGAGCTCGCAGACGGGGAACGTGCATCACCCGCAATACCCGCGCTTCGAGGACTTCGGCGACATGCACGTGCGCGGCAACGGCGGGACGGGCTACATCCGCGTCGACTGGTTCACGCCGGACGGCCTCCCCACCTGGGGCGACGGACGCCTGACCATCCTCGGCACCGACGGCTTCATCGAGATCCGCAAGAACGTGGACCTGGCGGGCCGGCCCGGCGGCAGCCACCTGTTCCTGTCGGACGCGAAGGAGACGCGCTACATCGACACACGCGACGTCGAGCTGCCCTACGGACGACTCGTCGTGGACGACATCCTCAACCGGACGGAAACGGCGATGAGCCAGGCCCACTGCTTCCTGGCCACCGAGCTCGTCCTGCAGGCGCAGGCGCAGGCGCGGCCGCTGACCCTCTGACCGAGCAGAGCATCATGCCCACAGGATTCCCCACGATCGTGCCTGCCAGCGTGCTGGGCCCGAACGCCCCCGGCAACCAGATCACCGTGGGCGCGAT
>JBIQIB010000260.1:0-1823 GCA_044508265.1 Acidobacteriota bacterium | reverse complement strand
TAGGCCTGGATGGCGGCCGCCCCACCCCACTCCTCGAAGAGCGCGATCGCCGCCGGCGCCGACAGGTGCGCCGACGGATCACGCGTGCCGAGCATGTCGAACTCGGCGGTGAAGCCCTGATCCAGGCCCCACGAGATGACCGTCGGATGCAGTCCACGCTGCCGTGAGAACGGCGCCCAGAGGAACCCGCTGCTGCGCGGGGTCCATCCCCATTTGTGCAGATTGGCGACGTAGTAGTCGGCGCCGAGCGCGGCGACGTCGAGCGGGATCGCGCCGGGAGCGTGCGCGCCGTCCACGATGACGGCGACGCCGCGCGCGTGCAGCACCTCGACGATCTCGGCAACGGGCAGCACCAGGGCGCTGTCAGCGGTGATGTGATCCACCACCGCCACGCGGGTCGAGGCCGCGGCGCCGTCCGCCCAGGCCTGCACGATGGCGTCGGCCGTCAACGAGTCGGGCATCGCGAGCGTCCGCACCGCGGCACCGCGCTCCCGCGCCACGAACGCCGCGGCGTGGCTGATGCCGCCGTACCCGAGCTCGCTCAGCAGGATCTCGTCGCCGGGCTCGAAGGGCCACGACTGCAGGACCGCGTTGACTCCGGTCGTGGCGTTGTCGACGAACACGAGGTCGTCGCCGCGGGCGCCGACGGCTCGCGCGACCTCGTCGGCCGCCTGTCGCATTCGCGGCACCGCGCTCGGCGCGCCGCCGAAGGTGATCTCCGTCAGCTCGCGCAGGAGGAAGCGGCTGGGATGCCGCTCGATCTCGTCCATCAGCCTGCGCTGGACGTCGAGGATGCGCCGCGGGGTGACGCCGACGGTGCCGTGATTCAGATAGGTGGCGTCAGGGTCGAGCGGGAACTCGCGGAGCCAGGCCCTGCCAAAACGGGGAAGCGCGCTCACGGGCGACAGCTTAGCGCTCGGCGAGGCTCTTTATGAAGAGCACCAGCGACTCGATCTCTGCATCGGTCAGCACGCCCGCATAGCTCGGCATGCCGACGCCGTTCTGCGCAAAGCCTTCCACGACGGCGGAAGCCGGCTGGCGAATCGACTCACGCAGGTAGACCTCGTCGGCGACGATGGGCGTCTGCCTATCGGTGATGGGCCGCGGCGTGCCGTAGACGCCGGCGAGTGTCGGGCCGAGGCGTGCCGCAGCCCCACGCTCTGTCGCGTGGCACGCCATGCACCCGAACTGCTCGTACACGCGCCGGCCCTCCGCGACGCTGACGACGCCGCCAGCGTCCTTCTCGCTGCCGCTGGTGGTCTCGCGCGGCGTGAGGTCGATCGTCAGGTCGCCGAAGCCTTCGGCGCGCGGGTCGAAGGGCTCGAGCGTGTACGGCGTCGTGTAGGCGTGCGCTTCCACGGCGCGCCCGTCGGCAGCCGCGATCGTCCAGCCGACATCGAGCTGCATCACGGGCGTCATCCCCGGGACGGCGACGAAGACGCTGCGTCCGTCCGGCGCGAGGTACGCGCGGCTGGCGACGAGCTTGTCAGTGCCGGGCTCGCCGGACGCGTCCAGCTGCGGGGATCCATAGCGGTAGCTCCGCTGGTACCCCCACGAGGCGAGCTCGTAGCGTGAGGCGTCTTCAGCGGCCGCAGGGTCGAGCGGGAGGTCGAATCGCAGGAGCACGCCCTCGCGCATCGGCGTCACCTCGCGCGGCAGCGTCACGGGCGCCCCGGTGTAGCGCACACGCCCGAGACCCGCCATCCGGGTCGCGGTCGTTCCCCAGCCGATGATCTGGAACCCCGCGAGGTACAGCTGCCCGTCGGCAGGGTTGACGGCGCCGTTGAGCGGCGGAAAGTCGAAGTCGGCGGTGATGCTCACGA
>JBIQIB010000259.1:0-1827 GCA_044508265.1 Acidobacteriota bacterium | reverse complement strand
GAGATCGAGGATCGTCACCAGGAGCTCGGCGTCGAGATCGTCGGCTTCGTGGACGTCGAGGTCCCCGCGGAGGGCGCCATGGCCCGGCTGCTCGGCACGATCGACGACATCCCGGCGCTCGTCGAGCGCCACGACGTGCATCGGGTGGTGGTGAGCCTGGCCGACGCCCGCGGCCGGCTGCCGATGGACCGCCTGCTCGACATGAAGCTGAGCGGCGTCCAGTTCGCGCACCTCGCCTCGGTCTACGAGGAGTACACGGGCAAGATCGCCGTCGAGAACCTGCGTCCGAGCTGGCTCATCTTCTCGGAAGGCTTCAAGATCTCGCGGGCCAGGCTGGCGGCCAAGCGGGCGATCGACGTCGCGGCCGCCGCGGTGGGGATCCTGCTGGCGGCGCCGATCATGCTGATCGTCGCCGTGCTCGTGCGCCTCACCTCGCAGGGGCCGGCCCTGTACCATCAGCGGCGCGTCGGCCAGCATGGACGCGTCTTCACGGTGCACAAGTTCCGCTCCATGCGGCAGGACGCCGAAGCGACGAGCGGTGCGGTGTGGGCCCTGCAGGACGATCCGCGCGTCACGCCGATCGGCAGGCTGCTGCGCAAGACCCGGCTCGACGAGCTCCCGCAGCTCTGGAACGTCCTGCGCGGCGAGATGAGCCTTGTGGGGCCGCGGCCGGAACGTCCCGAGTTCGTGGACGACCTGACCCGGCAGATTCCGTTCTACCGGCAGCGCCACGTGGTCAAGCCCGGCCTGACGGGCTGGGCGCAGGTCTGCTACACGTACGGCGCGTCGGTCGGCGACGCCCTCGAGAAGCTGCAGTACGAGCTGTACTACATCAAGAACATGTCGCTCGCGCTCGACCTGTTCGTCCTGTTCAAGACGGTCCAGACTGTCGTCCTGAAGCGGGGAACCTGAGATGACCGCGCACGCCGGGACCATCGTTGCGGGGGGCGCCCCGTGAACGTCGTGTGGATGGTCATGCTCGTCGGGTGCGCCGGGGTGCTGGCGTACGTCCTGATCGGCTACCCGCTGCTGCTCGGCCTCCTCGTGCGCCTGCGCGGCCCCCGGCCCATCGAGAAGCGTGACATCACGCCGCCGGTCAGCCTCGTGATCTCCGCCTACAACGAAGAGAAGGTGATCGCGCAGAAGCTCGAGAACGCCCTGGCGCTCGACTACCCGCGCGACCAGCTCGAGATCGTCGTCATCTCGGATGCCTCCACCGACGCGACCGACGCCATCGTGCGCACCTACGCCGATCGCGGCGTGCAGCTGCGCCGCCAGCCCGAACGCCGTGGCAAGACGGCCGGCCTGAACGCGGTCGTCCCGCACCTCCGCGGCGACATCGTCGTCTTCTCGGACGCCAACGCGATGTACGAGCCCGACGCGCTGCGCATGCTGGTGCGCAGCTTCGCCGATCGCTCGGTCGGCTGCGTCACCGGCGAGGCCCGGTACCTCGACGACGCGCACGGCGCCGCCGACGAGGGTGAAGGCGCGTACTGGAGCTACGAGATGCGCATGAAGCGTCTCGAGACCGCGACGGGCTCCTGCGTGGGTGGCGACGGCGCGATCTACGCGATCCGGCGGCACCTGTGGCAGCAGCTCCCCGAGGACGGGATCAACGACTTCCTGAACCCGCTGCAGATCGTCGCGGCGGGCTGGCGCGGCGTCTACGAGCCGGAAGCGATCTGTTACGAGTCGCCCGCGGGCGACACCGGCAAGGAGTACCGGCGCCGCGTGCGGATCATCAGCCGCAGCTGGCGCGCGGTGTTCCTCGTGGCCGACGTGCTGAAGCCGTGGAAGGTGGGGTTCTTCGCCCTGTCGGTCATCTCG
>JBIQIB010000258.1:0-1829 GCA_044508265.1 Acidobacteriota bacterium | reverse complement strand
AGATGACCGAAGCCGCGCCGGGGCCGACCTATCTGCGCCCGGACGGGTCGCCCACGCACTGGTAGAAGGGGACGAGACGATGCAGATGGAGATGATTCGAGGTCGTATCGCCGCAACACTGCTCGGCGTCACATTGGTCGCCACCGGTACGGCATACGGGCAGGCGAAGACGAATGCCCCGGAACAGGTGGCCGGTGCGCCATCCGCAACCGTCGAGCGCATCAAGATCAAAGGCACCGCGCTCGAAGGCAACCTCGAGGGCAACGCCGCCGAGCGCGACGCGCTGGTATTGCTGCCGCCGAGTTACGCGCGCGACACCACCCGGCGGTATCCCGTCGTGTATGCCCTGCACGGCTACTCCATCGGCGCCGAGCAATGGGCACAGGAAATCCACGTGCCGCAGACGGTCGAGGGGGCTTTCGCCAAGGGAGCCCGCGAGATGATCGTCGTGCTGCCCGATTCGAAGACCGTGCACAACGGCTCCATGTACTCGGCGTCGGTCACCACCGGCAACTTCGAAGCCTACATCGCACGTGACGTCGTGGCGTACGTCGACGCGCACTACCGGACGATCCCGGCGCGCGAAAGCCGTGGACTCGTCGGACATTCGATGGGCGGGTACGGCGCGAGCCGCATCGGCATGAAGCACGCCGATGTGTTCGGCAGCCTCTACATCATGAGCCCCTGCTGCATGAGCCCGCGCGGCGCCGGGCCGTCCAATCCGGCGAGCGAAGCCGCCCTGGCCGCGGCGACGACGCGCGAGGAGATGGCGAAGTTGCCCTTCGGCCTGCGGACGCAGTTGGCCGTGGCATCGGCCTGGTCGCCCAACCCGGCGAAACCGCCGCTCTACGCCGATCTGCCGTCCGGTGACATGCGCGACAACGTGCTGGCCCGCTGGGCCGCCAACGCCCCGCTGGCATTCATCGACCAGCACATCCAGGATCTGCGTCGATATCGCGGCATCGCGATCGATGTCGGCGACCAGGACGGCCTGAAGAACGACGCGGCCCGACTGCACGCGATCCTCGACAGCTGGGACATTCCGAATACGTTCGAGGTGTATCCCGGCACGCACACGAGCCACGTGGCATTCCGGTTCCAGGATCACGTCCTGCCGTTCTTCAGCCGGACGTTGTCATTCGAGGTGGCGACGGGGCGGTAGCGCCGCCGCGCGCCGCGCGGAGTTCCCACCGGTTCACCGCGCCATCCTCGGGGTCCATCACCTCGCCGACGCAGGTGAACCCGCACGCCAACAGGACGCGTTCTGACGCGGCATGGTCGCGGCGCGTATGCGCACGAACGCACACCGCACCGCCGGTGCCCAGCGCAAAGTCACTGAGCGCGCGGGCCGCTTCGCGCGCGTAGCCACGCCGCTGGTGAGGGGGCGCGACTCCATAGGCGATCTCGACGACCCCGTCCTCGTCCGGCGGACCCTTGTACCCACAGCTGCCGACCTCGAGGCCCGTCGCGCGTTCCACGAGACTGAAGCCGTGCGTCCAGGGGGCGGGTGCCGGCAATGCGCGGAGGCGTGCGAGCCACACCGGCGAGACCTCCGCCTGGTCGGCGGGCGGCATGGCGGCAATGCGTGCGAGCACGGCCTCGGTGGGCTCGAGCACCAGGTCGAGCCGATCGGTTCGCAGGAACGGCAGGTCCATCGGACGCTGCATCGTACGCCAGTACGGCGCCGTCGCTCATTCGATACGTGGACGGGTACCAACGGACCGATCGCCGGACGCCATCGTGAAGCCGACGACGATCAGCAGGACGCCGCCGACGGCGAGGAACACCCAGTCGTAGAGGGGCACGTGCACGGGGATGTCCCGGACGTG
>JBIQIB010000257.1:0-1832 GCA_044508265.1 Acidobacteriota bacterium | reverse complement strand
TCTTACGCATGGCAGACAGGATGGCACGCGGCCGCCCGTCGGCGCGAGTGCGGCGGCCCCGCGACGCGGCGCTGCGTCATACTGCTCCTCATGAGCCGTGCGCGTGAGCCCTTCGATGCCGTCCTTCTCGTCGCGTTCGGCGGCCCCCTCGGTCGAGACGACGTGCGGCCGTTCCTGGCGAACGTGCTGCGCGGACGCAACGTGCCGCCCGCGCGCGTCGAGGAGGTGGCGCACCACTACGACCTGTTCGACGGCGTGTCGCCACTCACCCGCTACACGATGGACCAGGCGGAGGGCCTGCGCCGTGCGCTCGCGGCGCGCGGGCTGACGCTGCCCGTGTACGTGGGCATGCGCAACTGGAAACCGCTGCTGCCGGAGGTCCTCGATCGCATGGAGCGCGACGGCGTGCGGCGCGCCATCGGCGTGCTGCTTTCCGCACACCGTTCGTATTCCGGATGCACGCAGTACCGCCACAACGTGCAGCAGGCCAACGAGGAGCTCGTCGCCGCCGGGCGGGCCGGGATCGAGGTGACCTACGTCGGCGACTGGCATACCCACCCGGGGTACATCGCCGCCGTGAGCGACGAGCTGCGTCGCGCGCAGGCGGCGCTGCCGGAGGAGGTCCGGGCCGCCGCGCGGGTCGTCTTCACCGCCCACAGCATCCCGACGCGCATGGAGGGAGCCGCCACCTACACGCGGCAGTTGCAGGAATCGGCAGCACGCGTTGCCGCGCATGCCGGCCTCGATCGCTGGGATGTCGTCTACCAGAGCCGCAGCGGCCGACCCGAAGACCCGTGGCTCGAGCCCGACGTCAACGACTGGCTGCGGCAGGAGGCCTCACGCGGTCTCGAGGCCGTGGTGATCAGCCCGCTGGGGTTCGTGTGCGATCACATCGAGGTGCTCTACGACCTCGACCACGAGGCGCGGGAGACGTGTGCGTCGCTCGGCATTCCGATGGCGCTGGCCTCGTCGGTCAATGCCCATCCGGCCTTCATCGACGCGCTGGCCGACGCGGTGCAGGACACCCACGGCCGGTATCGGACGGGACGTCCGCTGCCTCTCGTGCATCCGGGCCACCGGGCCGCTCTGGAGCTCCCTCCGCCCGTCAGGTAGAACGCCCGGACGGCCGACGGCACGGGGCCGCCGCCCATCCGGTCTCCCGCTCAGCCCACCTGGGCGGCGCAGTACTTGTCGAACGCGGCCACCAGCTCCGCGGCGATGCCCTCGGCGCTGTTTCCCTCGATCTCGTGGCGCTCCATCATGTAGACGAGCTTGCCATCGCGAAGCAGGCCGACGGCGGGCGAGGACGGCGGATAGCCGGTGAAGTACTGGCGCGCACGCTCGGTCGCCTCGATGTCGGCGCCGGCGAAGACGGTCGTGACGCGCTCGGGACGGGTCGCGTGCTCGAGGGCCAGCGCGATGCCGGGACGCGCACGCCCCGCCGCACACCCGCAGACGGAGTTCACGACGATCATCGTAGTGCCCGGCGCCGTGGCCGCCGCGTCCACCTCAGCTGCCGTACGAAGTTCGGTCACGCCCAGGCGCGTCAGCTCCTCGCGCATCGGGGCAATCAGGAATTCGGGATACGCCACACACACTCCTTCCGGGGATGAACCCCAACCCCCATTATGGCCTACCGGGCCCGTCCGGGGTGTCCGTGGCCTCCCCTTCCTGCTCTTCGCGCAGCAGCGCGGCCGCATCGTCGCCGGCCTCGTCGGGCACCGCGACAGGCCCCTGCATGCGCGCGTAGGCGTAGAAGCCTCCGAAGATCACCACGATCAGGCCGAGTGACAGCCACTTCGGCACCTCGAAGTGCACGACCCCCACCTGGT
>JBIQIB010000014.1:49590-55389 GCA_044508265.1 Acidobacteriota bacterium | reverse complement strand
TTCCCTCACACATGCGCCGCTGGGTGCTCGGGACGTTCGCCGGCTGGACTGCCGGCTTCTTCCTCGCCATCCTGTTCATCATCGTCGTCGACTCGCTCGGCATCCTGCAGACGCAGTCGCCGTTGGCTCTCGGGATGGGCGTCGGCGTGGGCCTCGCCCAGGCGCGCCTGCTGGGGCCGGTGGTCGCGCGCCGATCGCAGTGGGTCGCCGCGACGGCGCTCGGCCTGGCCGCACCGTTCCTCGTCGTTGACGCGGCGCAGGCCGCCGGTCGCAGCGTGCCGTACGACCTCGCGGCGTACGTGGCAATCGGCGGGTTCGTCGTGGCGACGGTCCAGTGGATCCTGCTGCGACGCGTCTCCCACGACGCCGCGTTGTGGCTCGTCGCATCTCCCGCAGGATGGATACTGGCCAGCGCCACCGTCATCGTCAGCGACGGCTGGATTCGCCGGATCCCGGGGATCCCCGGCATCGCCGCCGCGCTGATCTACGTGGCCGTCATCCTCGGCGGCGGCCTGCTGCTCGGCCTCTGCACGGCCCCCGCCGCCCGCCGGTTGGCCCGCACTCCTCGACTTCGGTTAACGTAGCGCCCGGCTCGCGCGCGCAAGCCACTGTCGAAGGAGTCCGTGCATGAAGTTCGTGTTGCTGCCGGTGTTGCTGGCGATGTCGACGCTGGCGTTCGCCCAGGATGCCGTGACGAGGTGGACGGCCGTCTCCGAACCCGGCGTGCGCGTGGTTCCGAACGTGACCTATCTCACCGCCAGCAACTGGGAGGCGAAACTCGATCTCTATCTCATCCGTCCGGACGGCCCGGCAGGCGACGAGTCGCCCAGGCCGACGGTGATCTTCATCCACGGCGGCGGCTGGGTGAACGGCACGAAGGAAGGCAGCGTCATGTCGCTGATGCCGTACCTCGCGATGGGCCTCAACGTGGTGAACGTCGACTATCGCCTCTCGCGCATCGCGCACGCGCCGGCGGCTGTCGAGGACTGCCGCTGCGCGCTCCGCTGGGTCATCCGCAACGCGAAGACCTACGGCATCGACACCACGCGTCTCGTCGTCGCGGGGCAGTCGGCGGGCGGGCACCTCGCGCTGATGACGGGCATGCTGCCCGAATCGGCGGGCCTCGATCGTCAGTGCCCGGGGCCGGAGGCGCTGAACGTCGCGGCCATCGTCAACTGGTACGGAATCACTGACGTGAACGGCCTGCTCGAGGGAGACGACATGAGGCCGTTTGCGGTGACGTGGCTGGGCAGCGCGCCCGACCGCGAGGCCATCGCGACACGTGTGTCACCACTGACGTACGTCAGGCCCGGGGGGCCGCCGGTCTTCACGATCCACGGGGACGCGGACCAGACGGTGCCGTACTCCCACGGCGTGCGCCTGCACGAAGCGCTCGACGCCGCGGGCGTGCCGAACGAGTTCGTGACGACGCCCGGCGGGCAGCATGGCTACGCGTGCTGCACGGTGGAGCAGCGCATCGACGTCTACGAACGCATGCGCCGCTTCCTCGTCCGGCACGGCATCCTGCAATGACACGGGCCCGCCCCCGCACAGGCGGAGGCGGGCCCGCATCCCTGACCAACGTCGCTGTTAACCGGCGAGAATCTCGCGCAGCACCTTGATGCCGTGCGCGCAGTCGGCGAGGCGCTGCTGCTGGTCGCCCACCTCGCGCTCGATGACGAGCGGCCCGGAGTAGCCGACCTTCTTCAGCGTCTCGACGAAGCGGCGCATGCCGACCTCGCCCTCGCCGAGCGGCACTTCCCTGCCCCACTCGCCGGGCGTCGTCGGACGGAACGCGTCCTTGCAGTGGACGCTGGCGATGTCGGGTCCGAGAATCTCGACGGCCCGGATCGGGTCGCCCATGTCGTAGAGCAGCATGTTCGCCGGATCGAAGTTGACCTTGACGTTGTCAGCGGCCAGATCGTCCAGCGTCTGCCGCAGCAGGTCGGCCGTCTCCTGTCCCGTCTCGAGACCCAGCGTGACGCCGTGTTCCTTCGCCAGCGCCGATGCCTGTCCGAGCGTGTCGAGGAAGGCCTTCCGGCCGGGGTCGCCCGGCTCGGGGATGAAGCCGCCGTGCAGCATGAGCCGGTCGACGCCCAGCGCGCGCGTGCGCGCCAGGCCCCACTTCAGCGTCTCGAGGCGCTCGGCGCGGGTGGCGGGATTGCCGAAGCCGCCTGTTTCCTTGATGGTCTGTGGCGTCGTGTAGTCCTCACCGGGGAAGCCGAGCATCGCCGCGTGGATGTCGAAGCCGGCGGCCTTCGCCACTTCGGGCATGTCGTCGCCCTCGTCCCACGACGCATGATGCGGGTCGCCGCACGCGATCTGAATCACGTTGACACCCAGCTGATCGAGGAACCCCCGGAGCTCGGGGACGTTCTTGACCTGCAGCGACCAGCTGCAGACGCCAATGGCATACGGTGGAATCACGTCAGTACCTCGCATGGAATCGGAAGCCAGCCGGACGCTCGGAGAGCCCGCAGGACGACCCGGAGTGTCCAGGACGGCTCGGCCTGTCCAGGACGGCTCGGAGAGCCGTCCCTACCTTACCTAGTGGATGCCGGTTTCACCAGCCAGCTGCTTGGCCAGGTCGCCCATCACCGCCTTGGCGTCGCCGAAGAGCATCAGGGTGTTCTCGCCGTAGTAGAGCTCGTTCTCGATGCCGGCGAAACCCGGATTCATGGTGCGCTTGATCGCGATCACGGTGCGCGCCTTGTCGGCATCGATGATCGGCATGCCGTAGATGGGGCTGCTCTTGTCGTGCCGCGCGGCCGGGTTGACGACGTCGTTGGCGCCGAGGATGACGCAGACGTCCACCTGTCCCATCTCGGGGTTGATGTCGTCCATCTCGGCCAGCTGGTCGTACGGGATCTCCGCCTCCGCCAGCAGGACGTTCATGTGGCCCGGCATGCGCCCCGCGACCGGGTGGATCGCGAACCGGACGTCGATGCCCTTCTTCGCGAGCTGCTCGTAGACGTCCCGGACGCGGTGCTGGGCCTGCGCCACCGCCATGCCGTATCCGGGCACGAACACGACGCGATCGGCCTGCTCGAGGATCTGCGCGGTGTCTTCGACGGTCGCCGACTTGACCGTCCGCTCCTCGACCTCGCCGGCCTTTGCCGCAACCTGGCCGAACGCACCGAACAGCACGTTGGTGAACGAGCGGTTCATCGCCCGGCACATGATGATCGAGAGGATCAGGCCCGACGAGCCGTCGAGGGCGCCGGCCACGATGAGCAGCTTGTTCTCGAGCACGAACCCCATCGCCACGGCCGCGAGGCCCGCGTACGAGTTGAGCAGCGAGATGACCGTCGGCATGTCGGCGCCGCCGATGGGCATGACGAGCAGCACGCCGAACACGAGCGACAGCCCCACCAGGATGGGGAACAGATATGGCAGCTCGGGGTTGACGACGATGGCGATCCCGATGAGGACGCCCGCGCCGATCAGGCCGAAGTTGACGATGTTCTGTCCCGGATAGGTCACCGGCCGCGTCGGCAGCATCTCCTGGAGCTTGCCGGCGGCGACGAGGCTGCCGGTGCACGTCAGCAGGCCGAACATCACCTCGAACACGATCGCGCCGGCACGGAACGACGTCATGTCGCCGTCGTTCAGGAACAGGTAGTACTTGCCGATGCCGACCAGGCCCGCGGCGAGGCCGCCGAAGGCGTGCGACAGCGCCGTCCGCTGCGGCACGGCCGTGAGCGGCACCCACGACAGCGGCACGCCGACGAGGCAGCCGATCACGAACGCGACGGCAATCCACTCGTACGAGACGACGTCCTGCCGCAGCAGGGTGCCGACGACGGCGAGCGTCATCGCCGCGACGCCGGCAAGCACCGCGCGGCGCGCCGTCGTCGGGTCGCTCATCCACTTGAGCGAGAAGATGAACAGCGCGGCCGAGACCAGGTAGACGACGTCGATCGCCTGTGGACTCACTTGCCCGGCTCCCGCTTCTTGAACATCTTGAGCATGCGGTCGGTGATGAGGAAGCCGCTCACGATGTTCGTGGTGGACGCGAACACGGCGACGGCGCCGAGCACGGTGCTCATCGGGTCGTGGTCGGGGCCGGCCAGGATGATCGCGCCGACGATCGCGATCGCCGAGATGGCGTTGGTCAGCGACATGAGCGGCGTGTGCAGCAGGCGCGACACGCGGCGGATCACGTCGAGGCCGATGAACGTGGCCAGCATGAAGATGAAGAGGCCGGTGATGAAGTCCATGGCAGTCGTGTGTCTGAAGTGCGTACGTACGGGCGCGCGGGGGCCTCGGCAGGTGCGGGAACCGGCGCGCGACAGGGGATGATAACAGGCCCGGCCGGGCGGGTGCCGGCCGGACGCGGGGGTGACCGAAACCTCAGGCCTTCGCGATCGCCTCGCGAAGCGTGTCGAGGTGGCGCGGGATGGCCTCGTACGGGTCCGGCTGCGCCTCGTACTCGAGGACGATGTAGCCACGGTAGCCGCCGTCCTTGAGCATCCGGACGAAGCGGGGAACGTCGGTGGGCACGGACTGCTTCCCCGACCCGATTTCCACCTTCAGCTGGACGTTGACCGCGTACGGCAGGATCTTCGCCAGCTCCGGATAGGGATCGGCGGCATCGACGTTGCCCGAGTCGAGGTTGACGCCGAACCACGGCGAGTCGATCGCCTTGATGATCGGCAGCATCCTGTCGATCTTCGTCAGGTAGTCGTGGTTCTCGAGGCCGAGGATGACGCCGTGGCGCTCGGCGGCGGCCAGCGCCTTCCGAAGGTTCTTGATCCCGTTGGCGATGCCCTGCTCCTCCGACACGCCCTTGGGCGGCACGCCGCTGAACACCCGGACGACGGGCGCGCCGAGCGTCTGGTAGTGCGCGAGCCACGTGGCGACGTGGTCGTGCCACCGCTGCAACTCGGGGTCGCCGTCGGGCAGCGTGAAGTTGTTGCGGATCGCGCCGCCAGAGATGTCGAGGCCATTGACGTGGCAATGGCGCTTGAGCGCGTTCAGGTAGGCGTCGTCGAACGTCTCGGGGAAGTAGTACGAGGTCAGTTCCACGGCGTCGACGCCGAGGGTCGCCGCGTAGTCGACGAAGCCCATGAGGTCGATGGCGCCTTTCGTGCCCGGCTTGGCCGTCAGGTACTTCCGCATGGAGTAGCCGGCCAGGCCGATGCGCAGCTGGCTCGGGCCGCTCCTGGCGATGGGCTCGATGGCGCCGGCCGTCGCCGGGACGAAGGTGGCGGCCGCCGCGGCCGAGGCCGCCGAGAGGAAGGCGCGTCTGTCCATGCCGCCGATTGTAGCCGGGGTCAGGTCTCGATTGTACCGCTGTTGGGGTCAGGTCTCGAGAACGGGGTGGGTGGGGTCAGGTCTCTAATCAGACGTTCACGGGGTCAGGTCTCGTGTCCCAAAGTTGGCTATTCTTGCCACCATGTCCCAAGGCCAGGTCGTGGGAGCAGCCCTCGCGGCGCTGCTCGCCGCGGTGTCCGTCGCGGCAACGCCGGGCGCGACCGTCCAGACGCGCGTGCCGTCCGAGCCTCCGGCCATGCGTCGGCCGAACGTCCTGATCTTCCTGGTGGACGACCTCGGGCAGCGTGACATCGGCGCGTACGGCAGCACGTTCCACGAGACCCCGCACGCCGATCGCCTGGCGCGCGAGGGCCTGCGGTTCGACGCCGCGTACGCGTCGGCGCCCGTGTGCTCCCCGACCCGCGCCAGCCTGATGACCGGCCTCTGGCCGCAGCGCACCGGCATCACCGACTACATCGGCGCACCCCCCACGCCGGACGCGTGGACGCGCAACACGCGCGCGCTGCCGGCGCCCTTCGCCGA